>NZ_JAQGFU010000095.1:0-17815 GCF_030078455.1 Klebsiella sp. Ech2A
TCAGCAGACCGATAAACATGCCGATCCCCGCCAGCGCAAAGCCGATGTGCCAGCCGTACCACTGGGCGGTCAGCCCGCAGGCAATCGGCGCGGCGATTGAGCCGACGTTCCCCGCCGCGTAGAGCAGCGAAAAACCGCCGTCGCGACGATGGTCGTCAACGGCATAGAGCTCGCCGAGCAGGCAGCTGATGTTGGATTTGAACAGACCATAGCCGCAGATGATGATCGCCAGCGCGAGGTACAGGCTCCAGGTTGCATCGGATTCGACGCCGAGCACCACGTGGCCGAGCGTCATCAGCAGCGCGCCGGCAATGACCGCCGTGCGGTTGCCGAGCAGGCGGTCGGCAAGCCAGCCGCCGAGAATAGGGGTAACGTAAACCAGAGAGGCGTAGGCGCTAAACAGGCTGATGGCGTGGCTGTCATCAAAGCCAAGCTGATGGGTGAGGTAGAGGATAAGCAGGGCACGCATGCCGTAAAAGCTGAAGTATTCCCAGATTTGAATCGCTACGATGTAATAGATCGCGCGCGGCTGTGAGGGTGTTTTCATGAGGTCTCCTTGCAGCGTGAAAAAGGGAAGTGGCAGGCCACTTCCCTTTGGTGCTTCAGTTACTTGGTATTTTCGTCTTTCAGCACCTTAACGGTGTAGCGGCCATCCGCCTGACGATATGCGCCGTGGATATCGGTTTCGAAGCCCGGGTAGTGGGCGCCGATTTCGCACAGCATCTGCAGGAACTCCAGCACCGGACGGCTCTCTTCGGTGATCATCTCACCCGGCATGACCAGCGGAACTCCCGGAGGATACGGCAGGATCATGTTGGCATTGACGCGACCAACCATCTCTTCGAGATAGACCTCTTCGGTCTGACCGTGCAGCTCTTTCTGGAACGCGGCGTACGGCGTCACCATCATTTTTGGCAGCACTTCGAACGCGCGGAACATCAGGTCCGGCAGATTGTGATGCTCGACCAGTTTGTGAATGTTCTGTGCCAGCTCCTGAACGCGCATGTTTTCATAGAATTCAGGATCTTCGCGGTACAGAGACGGCAGCATGTTTTTCACGCGCAGGTTCAGGTCGAACGCGCGTTTGAAGTCGGTTAGCGCGCGCAGCAGGCTCAGGGCCTTGGTTTTGTCGATACCAATGCTGAACAGGAACAGCAGGTTGTACGGACCGGTTTTCTCGACCACGATGCCGTGTTCGTCGAGGTATTTCGCCACGATGCTGGCCGGAATACCGAACTCATCCATGGTGCCGTCTTTTTTCATCCCCGGAGTCAGCAGAGTGACCTTAATCGGGTCGAGGTACATGTGCTCGTTATCGATGTTTTTGAAACCGTGCCATGCGCTGTCGGAGCGCAGCGGCCAGCATTCGGCGCCGTCGATATGCTCCGGCTGCCATACGTCGAAGAACCAGCCTTCGGACTCGCCTTTCAGACGCTTGATCTCTTTACGGAACTTGATGGAACGCTCAATAGAGCCGTCGATCAGACGCTTACCGGCGTTGCCTTTCATCATCGCCGCGGCGGTTTCGGTGGAGGCCACGATCCCGTAGTGCGGAGAAGTGGTGGTGTGCATCATGTAGGCTTCGTTAAAGGTTTCTTCGTTGATGTCACCTTTCACGTGGATCATTGACGCCTGGGAGAACGCCGCCAGCAGCTTGTGGGTGGACTGGGTTTCGTAAATGATTTTCCCTTCCACGCGGCCGCCGCTCATCCCGCATTTACCGGCATAGATTGGCGAGAAGTTGGTGTAAGGCACCCACGCTGAGTCAAAGTGGATGGACTTAACATCGAGGTTTTTCTTGATGAAGTCGGTGTTGTACAGCAGGCCATCGTAGGTGGAGTTGGTGATAACCGCGTGCACCGGCCAGGTCGCGTTCGGGGTCTCTTTAACGCGCTTCGCGATGGTCGCGTGCTGGAATTCGCTCTGCGGGATGCCGCCGAGGATACCGTAGGCGTTACGGGTCGGGCGGAAGTAGATTGGCGTAATGTCGCTCATCATCATCAGATGGGTCAGCGATTTGTGGCAGTTACGGTCAATCAGCACGGTGCTGCCGGCCGGGGCCGAGTACATACCGACGATTTTGTTGGCGGTAGAGGTGCCGTTGGTCACCATGTAGCTGCGTTCAGCGTTAAAGACGCGGGCGATATACTCTTCCGCTTCCTTATGCGGGCCGCTGTGATCCAGCAGGGAGCCCAGCTCAGAAACCGAAATCGAGATATCCGACTTCATGGTGTTCGGGCCAAAGAAATCGTAGAAGATGCTGCCTACCGGGCTTTTCTGGAAGGCGGTGCCGCCCATGTGGCCTGGGGTACAGAAGGTGTATTTGCCTTCACGCACGTATTTGAACAGCGCCTTGGTCAGCGGCGGCAGAATCGCATCGATATACTCATCGGTGTTCTGTTTGATTTTGTCGGCGATGTCGTCAGCCGCGCCCAGCGCATATTCGAAGAAGCGCACCTGCATCCGCAGATCGTTGAGGCTGACGTCCAGGGTTGAGTAGGTGTTGGCGAAAGCGTACAGCGGCATATATTCGTTCAGCTTGCTGATCTCTTCGCACAGCTCAAGATTGTATTTATCCCAGTCAAAGATAACGCCGCACAGGCGAGAGTTATTTTCGATAAGTTTCAGTAAATCTTCGCGGTCGTTCGGATAGACAATTCGGAAGTCCAGGCGTTCAAGGGCGCGATGCAGTTCACGGATAGGCTCTTCTTTAAAGTAGACGCCCATGTGATTCATGATTGCGATAACGTTCATAGTCAAATCTCCAGATAGAGAAAGCCCCTCCCGCCACGTGGTGACAGGTGCAGGAAGGGGCTCCAGGAAAAGGGGTTACTGCTTAATGTGCGCTAGCGGTAGAGTTGTTAGCAGAGTCGTTTGCGTGCTGGCGCTGATGCATTTTGCGGCCGTAGAACATCAGGATTATCAGGCTGACGATAAAGGTACCGGCCAGTTCGAAGGAGCTTGCCCCCATCAGGGCGATGAAGCAGAAACCGCAGCCCAGCACCGAACAAATCAGGCTCACCAGGTTACGAATGTTGATGCCTTCGAAGCGAATCAGGTCAACGCAGGAGTAGAAGTAAGGCAGCATGGTCAGCAGTACGGCGATACCGGTCAGCTCCCCGAACAGGTCAGAGGCTTTACCGCCGCTGGAGTTCATCAGGGTAATCAGCACCATCAGCACGGTCATTTTCACCGCCGCCAGCAGCAGGCCTTTTTTCGGGTTACCGTTGCTATCAAGCTCGCCGTAGATTTTCGGGAAGTTACCGTCGTTGGCGGCACGTACGCCGGCCTGGCCAACCAGCATCATCCACGAACCGAGAGAGGTCAGGCAGGCAAAGGCGGTGAAGGCGGAAACCATCGGAGCCGCCCAGCCGCCGAGGATAGTTGAAGCACTAATGGCGAACGGCGCGCCCGATGCGGCCATCTGCGCAGCAGGGTACATCCCGGCAATAACCTGAGTCGCGGCGATATAGACGATACCTGCCAGCGCGGTCCCCAGCATGGTAGCCAGCGGCACGGTACGTTTCGGGTTTTTCACCATCCCGGTACTAACGGCGGCGGATTCGACGCCGACGAAGGCCCACAGGCACAGCAGGATACTTTTCACGACCGCGTGGCTGTCGGTGGTGCTGGAGGTGTTCCAGTTTGCCTGATAGGTGGCAGCGTCAAACCAGTGCCAGCCGACAACCGCCGTCATGACCACCGGAATTAATACCAGCACCAGACCAATGGTGGTCAGGCGGCTTACCCAGGTCCCCCCGAGCATATTAACGAAGGTAAATATCCAGACGATTGCAATACAGGCGATACCGGCTGGAACCGGGTTATTTAATATAGGGAAAAATGTCGACAGGTAGGAGACGGCGGTAATCCCGATAGCCAGATTACCAATCCAGTTGGCATGATAATAAAGGACGCCGGTCTGGAAACCGAACGCCGGAGATATTTCACCGGCGTACGCAATTGGGCCACCCTGCTGCGGATTCTTGGTCGCCAGCCGGGCATAAACATAAGCCAGAGACATTGCGCCAATAATAGAAATCACCCACCCCCAGATTGCAATTGAACCAATACTGGCGAGGTTCGCAGGTAATAATGCAATACCGCTCCCCATCATATTACCGGCAACCACGCCGGTACAGGCAAATAGCCCGATCTTCTTGGCAGAACTCATGTTTGCTTTTCTCCTAAGTTTATTTTGGAGGTACAGATCATGATAGTGAACCTTTTATTGACCCGACCAACTGCCAACCAGATTACTGATTCAAAGGAGATAAGTCCTAAAGATAAAGTGAAATAACGGCAAACATCAGACAAATGATATTTTGACCTTTTTTGATTAACATATCAGGATGACATGTTGATATCATAAAAAGATAAACATCATTAAATTACAGCTAGTTACGAGAAGTGCTTTATGTTGGGAATGTGTTGCAAGCGGCAGTTAAATTACCCCATAAATATAACAATCGCCGGCCTCATGAGAAACATAAGTTTAACCTCACCATGCCCGAAACCATTCGCGTGGTGAGGGTTTACTTATTCTGAAGAGAGGAAATTATCGAGATACGGCACCACCCGGGTAACCGAAGTCTGGAATACCGCGTTTTCAATCCAGTAAAAGGTATTTTCGCCAGGACGTAAATTAAAAGCGGTCAGGTAAGCATCGGCCGCTTCCCGGTTCTCGCCCTTCATCTCGTAGACTTTACCCAGCAGCACGTAGTTCATCCACGACATTTCAAGGTCAATGCCGGTATTAATCGCGTGGTACGCTTCGTCTACTTTCCCCTGCCCCAGCATATCCACGGCTTTAATTTGATAAAACACCGCCAGATCTTTAATACCCGGCATATCGCCAACCCGGTTTATTTCCGCATACAGCGCCGCGAGCTGCTGTTCATCCAGCGGCTGTTGCGAATGACGTAATACGTCCACCAGCGCCTTTTCCGCATACGCGTAGGAAAAGTCAGGGGCCTGTTTAATCACGTCATCAAGCAGCGCGCTGGCTTTTCCTAATGATTCGACATCACCATTCATTAATAGCTGATGCGCCTGGTAGAAGTGGGTCAGCGCGACGCTTTGCGACGGCTGGTACTGCTTAAGCATGGTCTGCATGCGTTCCGGCCACGGCTGCTTGAGCGCTTCCGACAGGCTATTGAGCAGATCGTTTTGAATCGACAGCTGGTTGTCGCTGGTAATGAAGTAGCGCTTGTCCATCATGGTGGAGCCGTCGGCGTTATCCACCATCTGCACCGACATAAAGCACTGCTGGGCGCGATAGTGGCGCTGGTTGACGAACTCAATGGTCAGCGTTTTACCCGAGCTGCTTGGCTCGTTGATGTTGTAGTTGGTTTTGTCATGCACCATAAAGGTGGAGAAGGTATTCAGCGAGGTGGTGACCAGGCTGCCAAGCCCCACCGCGTAAGAGTGCTGAGACGCCCAGTTGGTGCAGGAGTTGCCGTTAAGCAGATGGATATCGATGTCGCGCGGGTTTAACAGCAGGCGGGCTTTATTGACCGGCGGGCGCGATTCGATGGTCGACAGCGCCACCAGCGCCACGCAGGTTGCCAGCGCCAGCAGGAACAGCCCCCAGACGATAAAGGTGCTGATCCGCTTGCGTCTCTCCGGCCTGGCCGGGGGCTGAACGCCGGGCGCGACGGGTGCGGATGGCGCAGCGGCTTCCGGCATCGACTGCGGCGCGAGCGGCGAAAGGAGCGGCGTCAGCTCTTCCCCCTCCTCCGTACACCAGATGACCGGCACCGTCAGCTTATAGCCGCGTTTCGGTACCGTTGCGATATATTCGAGGCTGCTATCGTCGCCGTCCTTCAACGACTTGCGCAGTTCAGAAATGCTCTGGGTGACGACGTGGCTGGTCACAACGTTGCGCGTCCAGACATTATCAATCAGCTCGTCCCTGCTAAGCACTTCGCCAGGATGGCGGGCAAAGAAAACCAGAAGATCGATTAAGCGCGGTTCAAGAGTGAGCTGGCGTCCCTTCCGGCTAATTTGGTTAACAGAGGGGGTAACCAGCCATTCTCCAACGCGAACAACGGGTTGTTGCATAAAAAGGGCCCAAACGAAAAGGGAAAGGCGCGATGATACCACATTTACCCTACCTATTTATGATAGGGGTCATGACCTTGAACGCGTTATATCGCTCTGCGTTTATTAAATTTAGCCATTTTTTGTTTTTAGACAAAATCAGCAATAGTTTATTAACACTTTTGCCATTTCATTAAAAATAGTCGGGAACTACTCTGCGTTCATCGTGTATTCAGCGTTCACTCCCTCAGGCGCGACGGTTTGCGCGCCGGCGGCGAACGGGCAGATGACGGGTTAGCGGCAGGGACCCGGCGCCGGCTCCAGCGCCGCAATATCCTCCCCGAACGGCAGCCTCTTGCGGCAAACATAGCGGTTCAGCGCAAGCTGACGAATGCCGGTGCATCGCCTAAATCGTCGATCCCTCGCGCAACGACCTCCACAGAATCGGCAAAGCCCTTTATTTACTGTGACCGAGCCAACGTCCTGAGAAATGACCGTCGGCCGCGGGGTGTACAAATATCCGGAACCGTTCATACTTACCGGTATAGATGAGTCATTGATTTTTAATATTAAATTAGCATCAGCACTGTCGTGTAGCAGAATAAATAAAAAGGAAGACCGGCCAATGAAATACAAATTAGTCAAACAGGTTATGGATAATGATGCCCTGAGAAACAGCTTCATTGACCTGGCTATTAAGACCTTTGATCTCTCATTCAAGGACTGGTACAAAAAAGGCTACTGGACCGAGTCATACATTCCCTACGCTTTCGTTGATAATAATAAGGTGATTGCTAACGCCTCCGCCAACGTCATCGACCTCAAGTGGCAAGGGAAGCTCGTTCACTATATTCAGATAGGCACCGTGATGACCGATACCGACCATCGCGGTAAAGGCCTTGCGACACAGTTGATTAACCATATTCTCGATGACTGGAAAGATAAGGCCGACGCGATTTTTCTGTTTGCTAACTCCACCACCGTCGATTTCTATCCGAGATTTGGCTTCGAGCAGTACGATGAGTATCAGTATACCCTGCCGGTGACCCCAGCCGAGGGCGACTTCCGCCGGCTTGATATGGATAAAGAGAGCGATGTGGCAATCCTCAGGCACTATTATCAGAAATCCAATCCCTTCTCTCAGCTCTCGGCGCACAATAACTTCGGCCTGCTAATGTTCTACTGCTCGGCGTTTATGAAGCACTTCGTCTACTATTCGGAAAAAAATAGCGCCGTGGCCATCGCGATGCAAAACGATCGCGCGCTGATCTGCTTTGATATTTTCTGCGACGCCGGCGGTTCGATGTCGGCTATCGTCAATGAGCTCGCCGACCAAAGCACCCAGCAGGCGATTTTAGGCTTCACTCCCGTCGAAGGTCGCATCGGCGAGTATGAAAAAATAGAGGGCGACGACTTCTTATTTATCTCTACGGCCAAAGAGAACATTTTTAAGGGCAACAGGCTGATGTTCCCGACGCTATCCCATGCCTGATCCGTGGCGGCCTGCTGCCTTCTCTCAGCGCAAAATCCCCTCATGAGAAATCATGAGGGGCAAAACCAGGACAGAGCTGAGAAAGAGCTGAATCAAAACCGGGATAAAGCGGAAGCAATGAAAGGGCAAAGCAGGGACAACGCAGGGATAAAACGGCGGGTGAGCGCCTCCCCGCTGCTGCTTATGATTTACCGCCATCATTAATCACCTCGCTTTATTTTAATTTATCGCGGCAGAACGTTTTAAATAAGCGCTCAATAAGGCATAAATAGGATTGACTTCATCTTCAGCCTGATAGAGGATCCCTTAATTATAAGCCGCCCTGGCGGCAACGGCGAAAGTAAGCGGTCGGTTCTTCTGCCCTTCGCGCCAAAATAGAGAGCGCCAGCCCTTAAGATAGCGCGCGATCGTTAACCCGCTTTAAAAACAATTAAAAATGTCAATGATGCAAATCAGCATCTAAAGAAAAATAAGAAATAAAAAGACCTGAGCTTCAGTGATTAAAATAACAACTTCCCTCACTAAAGATTACTTAAGATAAATTAACTACCCAAAACAATATCACCCGCCTTATGATTTTTCCCCATGAGTTCAGACGCTCTCTGTGAACAATTAAAATTGCGGGCATTCCCTATGCATGAACAAATAAGCGCATCCGGTCAACAGAGTAAGATAATTAAACCCGAGACGGAACACTACGCTTACTTAGATCTCGAGCTATTGTTGGAAAACTATAGCGGCGGTAGCCTTACGGATATCCCCCCGGCAACGGCGATCTCTGCATATTCCTATATGGCAAACCAGTACCTCAGCGACGGCCTTGAAACGCTAAAAGAGTCGATACGGCCCAGCGGCGCCGGGGATCTCTTTGTTCTTGAAGAAGGCTACTTCCCTAATATCTGTGCTCTGCTCACGGTTATTCAGGTGCTGATCATTCGCGGTAACGCATCGATATTAATTATCAGCGACCGCAAAATAAAAGACGGCATGGCCGATTTCTTTATCTCTAAGCAGGCCGGATTGCGCGAGTGGCGCAGAAAGCTCAAGGGCAATAACGCCGCCAGCATCGGTAAGCTGCTGAGATATTATGGCGAACTGCGCAGCGGCGGTCTCTTAACAAAAAGAGAGTATGACGTGATGCGCGCCGCATATACTTCACCGTCCCGCGGCGGCGTCGAACGGATGCTCTCCATGAGCAATAAGCAGGTCTCCCATTACTATCTGAGAATAAAAGACAAGCTCGGCGTAAATAATAAAATCGCGATGCTCAACTATATCGGCTGGCTATTCCCTTAGCCGGCATGGGGCCTGCCCCCTTTAACCTACGTTTAATAACCAGGAGGGCTGGTGAAGAAGATAAATCTCGACATAGATGTTCTTGATGCGGCGCTGCTTCGCCTCGACTGGGTGTTTGAATCATTTGAGCAGGTTTGCTTATCTTTCTCTGGGGGCAAGGACTCAACCGTCCTGTTTCACCTGGCGGCAACCGTTGCGCGCAAGAAGCGCAAAAAGTTCGTGGTCCTGTTTATCGACTGGGAGGCGCAGTATTCATTAACCATTGAGCATGTCGCAAAAATGCGGGCCCTCTATCAGGACGTCATCAGCCACTTTTACTGGATTGCCCTACCGCTGACCACGGTAAGCGGCGTATCGCAGCACCAGCCGGAGTGGATCTGCTGGGAGCCCGGCGTCGAATGGGTGCGCCAGCCGCCAGCGGGGGCAGTCACCCACGCCGCCGACCTCCCCTTCTATCACTATCCGATGACCTTTGAATCCTTTGTCCCGGCGTTCATTCAGTGGCTGGCCGCCGGGCGCAGCCTCGCCTCGCTGATCGGCATTCGCACCGACGAGTCGCTACACCGCTATATGGCGCTGACATCGCAGACAAAATCGCGTTTTGCTGATGACAAACCCTGGACGACGGCGCTGCCGGGAGGCGAAAGCTATACCTGCTACCCTCTGTACGACTGGCGTACTCAGGATATCTGGATCTTCAACGCCAAATCGAAGCTCCCCTATAACCCGCTGTATGATCTCATGTACCGTGCCGGCGTCACGCTGAAAAACATGCGCGTGTGCGAACCCTTTGGCCCGGAGCAGCGCCGCGGGTTATGGCTTTACCACACGCTGGAACCGGACACCTGGGAGAAGATGTGTCGCCGGGTGTGCGGCGCGCACGGCGCGGCGAAATATGCTAACGAAAGCGGCGATTATTTCGCCCTCAGAACGCAGATGCGCAAGCCGGAGCAGCATACCTGGCGCAGCTACGCGCTGTTCCTGCTCGACAGTATGCCGGATACAACCGCCGAGCATTACCGCAACAAGATCGCCATCTACCTGCACTGGTATCAGACGCGGGGCTTTCCGCAGGATATTCCTGATGCCCAGGAGAAGGACCTTGGCTTTCGCGATATTCCCTCCTGGCGCAGGATCTGCAAAACGATCCTCAAGAATGATTACTGGTGCCGCACGCTGTCATTCAGCCCGACCAAATCCCAGCATTACGAACGTTACTGCAACAATATCAATAATAAACGGAAGACATGGGGAACTCTGTAATGTCGAAGGATATCAGCAAGGTCGTGGCCGAATACCTTGAATCTTTCTCAGATATGAAAAGTAAGATTGACGCCATCAACCAGCTCAAGACGCTTATCCACCGGCACAGCCCCTTCCGCGACGAGCCCGTGGATTGCGTATTATGGGTTGACGCCGAATCGGTCACGGCCAATGACTATAACCCCAATAGCATGAGCGCAACGGAAAAAAAGCTGCTGGAACGCTCGGTTGAAATGGATGGCTTCACCCAGCCGGTGGTGGTCGCTCGCCAGCAGGAGCAGTATCTGGTTGTTGATGGCTTTCATCGGCATCTGATCAGCGCGGCCAACCCGCAGATTCACCGGCGGCTGCATGGCTATCTGCCAGTTACGCAGATCAACGCCTCGCGTCAGGGGAAGAAGGAGCGCATCGCCGCCACCATTCGCCACAACCGCGCCCGAGGCAAGCACCAGATCGCCGCCATGTCGGATATCGTTCGCGATCTTTACCGCCTGGGCTGGGACGATCGGCGCATCGGCCAGGAGCTGGGAATGGACAGCGATGAGGTTTTACGCCTGAAGCAGATTAGCGGGCTGGCGGAGATCTTTATCAACGATAGCTTCAGCCAGGCCTGGACGGTTGAATAGCCCGGCGGCCGGAGTCGCCTGCGCGCAGAGCGCTACCACAGATGCAGGACTCGGCGACGGTCAGGATCAGTCCTCGCCGGGTCAGCGCCCCGGCCCCCCGCGCCGTCAGCTGTGGGGTAGTGTTGCCCGAATCCGTCATGATGATGCGCTCCTTACTCTTCTGCGGGGATAACCGATATATGGCCGTTGCGCTCCAGAATGGCATATTTTATTTTGCGAAATTCCGTGATGCCCTGATTTTGACGCGCGGCGACCAGGATGTCGTCGCAGGAGACATCGACCTTTTTCAGGTTATCGGTTAACGGTACCCCGTCGGCCACCAGCACCACGGGGGAGCCATCGAGCGCGGACTCCGCGCCGGAAATATACTTTTTCATTAGCCCAAACAGGATATCGACCACCACCAGCGTAATAATCGTCAGCATCGCCCCGGTAACCGAAAAATCGTTGCCGAGCAGGGCCTGCTGCGTCGCCTCGCTGATAATCAGCAGCAGGATCAGGTCGAAGCTGGTCATCTGCAGCAGCGCCCGGCGGCCGGCAATTTTAAATACCACCAGCAGGATTAAATAAATGGCTAACGCCCGGAAGACCATCTCCATAGCAACCCCCTAAGGATAAATAAACTGCCAAAAGCGGATTTCAGGCTCGGCGTTCACCTGGATGGAATTCTCCGACCTCCCCGGCTTCGCCGGCGTGACGTATAGCCAGATGGTGAAGTCGCCTTTATTTTTCACGTTGTTATAGATCAGATACAGCGTCTTTCCCTGGCTGTACATCCCGTCCGGCTGCGGCCAGATGCTGCCAGGCTCATAGCTTTCATTAAAATCGCCGCCGAGGCTGAAGACATATTTATCGCCCCGGTGCGGGTGCGCCGTGATTTTGAGGCGAAACTCTTTCTGCAGCCGGCCAAAATACTCGTAGTCGATCTTTACCGTCCCCGGCGGATTGGTTTTTTCAGCCTCGCTGAAATAGCCGACAGAAAATCCGCCGGCCAGCGCCACGCAGATAATAGCCAGCAGAATAACCAGGCCGACGTTCCTCGAAGCGGCCTCAAAATTCAGCAGGCGCGGACTCTCTTTAATCCCGGGCAACTTCACCTTATTCTCTGCCATTCATCACCCCACCGCTTCGCCTGCAGGCCACAAACCATATATTTTACAATGAGATATTGCTTTAAGGCTCATATTCTTTGCCTGATTAAGCAATAGCAAGCGCGCTTAAGATGTCAAGCCGATCGCCGCAGGAAGGTAGCGCGAGGTTATTGGCGCTGGCGCTATTGTGTCCGCTTTTAGTCGCAACGCACTGGCTGCATTTGCGGAGAGATATGCCAGGACGCCGCTTCGTTCAGAGCCTTTAAAATAGCCGCGCTATTTAATACGTCATATTTAAGGTATAAAAAGCGTTCCGCCGCCGCTGCCCTGATAAACAGCGAGCGGCGGCGTAAAAGAGTTTTAACTATAATCACCCTGCTCCCACATTTTCAGCGAGGCCCGCCGTGTTAGCCAATCTCCTTATCGCCCTGGTGGCCGCCATCCACCTCTACATCCTGATCCTCGAGATGTTTCTATGGGATACCAAAACGGGCCGTCAGGCATTTAATCTGAGCGCTGATTTTGCGCGCGACACCCGGGTGCTGGCCGCCAACCAGGGGCTGTACAACGGCTTTTTAGCCGCGGGCCTGCTGTGGGGGCTTTGGGCGGGAGAGAGCGGGTTTCAGCTTAAAGTCTTTTTCCTGTCCTGCGTTGTGCTTGCCGGAATATACGGCTCGATCACCGCAAGCAGGAAAATACTCTACGTTCAGGCTTTGCCCGCCATCGCGGCGCTGGCGGCCCTGTTTATCGGCTGACGGCGGACACAATAAGCCGGCGTAACAAGCCGGTCGCGCTCAGCGCTTTAATAACCCGCCGCGCCCTCATCACGGCCGGCTTTTCTTACTCTTCGCGGAGGTCACTCTGAACACGTTCAGCATTATTGCCATCCCCTTTTTTACTCTTGCCGTGGTTCTCTTAGCCCTCGGCGTAACCAGGAAGAACCGGGCGTGCGTTATCGTTGGCGGTGTGTTGATGTCCTCCGCCGTTGTCAACGCGGTAATTGGAATGTCGCTTTAACGGAAATAAGGGACGCCGTATCGCCGGGGAAAGCACGCCACCCGGCATGTGATGCGCAAGCCCCCGCTGTACGGAAAAAATCGGCGCCTGTCAGAACCGCCAGGCGGCAAATAAGACGCCGTTAACCTGCCCCGACTTTTGCGTCACCGGGCTGTCGGCGGCGTCGTTCTGCAGACGCTGCGCGCTCACCCGGGCGCCGATCAGCCACGCCGGCGTCATCGAGTAGTCCATACCCAGCTGCCAGCCCACTTTCTCCAGCCCGGCCCCGCTGTCGTAGCGCGACAGGCCGCTGCGCGCCGACTGCGCGGCGGTGACGCCATACTGCGTCTGCATATAATCGCCGTCCCCCCAGCTCAGGCTGGGGCCGGTATAAAAGCGCAGGCTCTCGAGCGGCCGCCACTGCAGGTGCGCCCAGGAGATGAGCCTCAGGCCCTGCCGATCCCCGCCGATATCCTGGGTCAAAATCACGCCGCCTCTAAAGAGCGTATTTTCATAAACCGCCGAGCTAAAGGCCCGTGGCGAGACGCTAATATCTCCTAACCCTCGGAGGTGTTGGTCATCGGACTCCTGACGAGGAGAGAGATCCGCGCCCACGCCGAGCGAAAAGGTCCAGCGATCGGTGCGGGCAAACTCCCACCCCAGCGCCGTAAGATCGTCCACTCCGCCGACAAAAAACGGTCCGTAAGCCAGCTTTATTGCCGGTACGAACGTCGTTTTGGACTCTTTGGCGCCGGAATACTTCGGCTTTACGCCCACGCCGCCGCCGATAAAGCCGGAGAATCCGTTTTCAGCGGGCTCGGCGACGGCGGGAAAGGCTGCCGCAGAGAGCAGACACAGGAGCGTAAAGGGTTTAGCCAGGGTGGATAGCATGCAGATGATCCTTACCGTTACAGGAAGCCGACAATGAGATTGGCTTATTCAAACAGGCTCCTGTAACCCCTCTTTTTACCTCAGGTAAAGTTATGTAACAGCGACAGGGATGCATACCTGGAAACAGGCTCCCCCGCCGCGGCGGTTGCGGACCGCAAGGGTTCCCCGGTGGTATTCAGCGATTGAACGGACCAGCGCCAGGCCAAGACCGCAGCCGTTTCCGCTGCTGCTGAGCCGATAAAACGGCTCAAAGATACGTTCTCTTTCCGCTTCAGGAATGCCGGGGCCGCGGTCTTTCACCTCGAAGGTAAAGTGCTCCCGGTCGACCAGCCTGAGGACAACCGAAATATCACTCCCCGCATAGCGCTGCGCATTTTCAATCAGGTTGCGCAGCAGGCGGCGTATTAACCGCGCGTCCACCTCGGCGAGCACGTGCTCGGCGCACAGCTCAATCTGCGCGCTGGCGCACTCCTCCGCGGCAATGGCGGTGATATCCGCCGGCCGGAAGTCGCCGGTAATCACGCCGGTCGCCTGAGTCAGGCGGCTCAGCGTCAAAATCTCCTCCACCAGCGCGTCCAGCTCGCCGACGCTGCGCCGCAGCTCGCGGGAGGCGGGCGACTCCTTCTGCACTAACAGAGCCGCCGCCATTTGAATACGCATCAGCGGCGCACGCAGCTCGTGCGAGGCGTTGGCCAGCATGGTTTTTTGTGACTGAACCAGCTGCTCAATCTGCGCGGCGGCGCGGTTAAAGCTGGCCGCGGGCTGCGCCACC
Source organism: Klebsiella sp. Ech2A (assembly GCF_030078455.1). NCBI lineage: Bacteria > Pseudomonadati > Pseudomonadota > Gammaproteobacteria > Enterobacterales > Enterobacteriaceae > Klebsiella > Klebsiella sp. Ech2A. Next base: position 14,470 of record NZ_JAQGFU010000095.1, read on the forward strand.
TCATCGCGTCCGGTAACCTGCACGCGCGCGTCGAGGTTGCCTTTGCCGAGCGACTCGACGCTCTGCTGTAACGACTCCAGGCGGGCGGTCAGGCGGCGGATAACCGGAAACGACACCAGCACCACGCTGGCCGCCATGCCCAGCAGCAGCAGGATAAACAGCCACGGGCGCTTTTGCCGGTCGCTGCTGAGCTGAATGACCAGCACGCGCTTATCCTTGAGCTGCCAGACAAAACGCGTGCCGTACCAGTCATCAAACAATCCTCCCGACGCCACGCGCAGCGGAAAAGAGAGCGGAGGTGCCAGCGGGCGGCTAAGCGGAGAGCCGTCGGCGGTGTACAGGGAGAAGCGGGTACGGGTACGCTGGATCCAGCTATCGATGGCCAGAGACTGCGCGGCGCGCGGCGCGGAGGCCGGGGGAAGGTTTTGCTCTACCAGCTCGGAGAAGGTAGCGAACGCCTTTAGATGACGGTTGTTATCGTTGTTCCACAGCCACAGCGCGATAGTGCAGGTCACCACCAGCGCCAGCGCGCAGCTAAAGGCGAAAAAGATCTGCAGATGCATAGGAAAGCAGGCGAGCCGCTTCATGCGTGGGGTAAGGCCGAGAAGACGTAGCCGACGCCGCGCACGGTAATAATGCGCTGCGGTGCCTGCGGATCGTCCTCGATGGCCTGACGAATGCGCCCGATATGGACATCGATGGCGCGATCGAAGCTGTCGTAGCTTTCGCCGCGCACCGACTGCCAGATCTGTTCGCGGTTAAGCACCCGGCCCGCATTGCGCGCCAGCGCGACCAGCAGGTCAAACTGGAGGGAGGTCAGGCTACAGCGCCGCTGGTTAAGCGTGACGCTGCGCGCCGCGGTATCAATCTCCAGCGCGCCGGAGCGAATAACGCCGTCGCCGCCCGACGCCGCGCCGGGCCTCATGCGCCGCAGCACCGCGCGCATGCGCGCCAGCAGCTCGCGCGGCTCAAAGGGTTTTGCCAGATAGTCGTCGGCCCCCACTTCGAGCCCGATAATCCGATCCGCCGGATCTCCTCGCCCCGTCACCATAATAATCGCCGGGTCGTGCCGGATCTGGGTGCGAATTTGCCGACACAGCGCCAGGCCGTCGGCGTCGCCCAGCATCAGGTCCAGCAGCACGACGTCAAAGGCGCGCTGCCTCATCTTATTCTCCGCGTCCTGCGCGCTGGCGCTGTGCACCACGCTAAATTCGTACTGGGCGAGGTAGGGCATCAGCATACCGGCCAGCCGGCTATCATCCTCAATCAACAAAACGGACGTCATCTTTATCTTCCGGACCAAAAGCATTGCGCCAATGAATTAAAGACAGCGCCGGCTGGCAGTTAGTTTCAGTCTTCGGCGCGGCTGCCGCTAATTACTTTCCCCGGGTCGTCTTGATCTCCCTTTCGCGTGTGCTACCCGGCGGCTATGCTTGCCCGCTCACGGCTTAAAGCCGGACCCGCAGCGGTAAGCTGGTCCGGCGCATAACGTCAGGCTCAGGATTTAACGAACGCCAGCAGGTCCGGGTTAATCACCTCAGGGTGGGTGGCAAACATCCCGTGCGACAGCCCCGGGTAGGTTTTCAACGTCCCGTGCTTCAGCAGCTTGATTGATTTGCGCGCGGCGTCATCGATAGGCACCACCTGATCGTCTTCGCCGTGCATCACCAGTACCGGTACATCAATCGCCCGTAAATCCTGCGTAAAGTCGGTTTCAGAGAACGCTTTGATGCAGTCATATTGCGCTTTGGCGCCGCCTGCCATGCCCTGACGCCACCAGTTATCGATCAGCCCCTGGCTGATTTTGGCCCCCGGGCGGTTAAAACCGTAGAAAGGACCCGACGGCACGTCAATGAAGAATTGCGCGCGATTAGCGGCGAGCGCGGAGCGGAAGCCATCAAACACGGCGAGCGGGAGCCCTTCCGGGTTAGCGGCCGTTTTTAGCATAATCGGCGGGACCGCCCCCATCAGTACCGCCTTCGCCACGCGCCCTTTTTCGGCCCTGGCGACATAGCGTGCCACTTCTCCGCCGCCGGTAGAGTGGCCGATATGGATGGCATTTTTCAGATCCAGCGCGCCGGCAAGTTCAGCGACGTCGGCGGCATAGGTATCCATCTCGTTGCCGGTATCGGTCTGGTCGGAACGCCCGTGACCGCGACGGTCGTGGGCAATCACCCGATACCCCTGCGATAAAAAGAACAGCATCTGATTATCCCAGTCGTCGGCGCTTAACGGCCAGCCGTGGTGAAAAACGACCGGCTGCGCATTTTTAGGGCCCCAGTCTTTATAGAAAATTCGGGTACCGTCTTTGGTGGTAATAATGCCGTTGCTCATAGAAATATCTCCTGTCTGTGATGAGAGTGAGGTCATACCCCGGGCGAAGGGCGAAAGTGATAGCCCGATACCGGCAGACAACGTGCCGCTGAGGATCAGCAGACGCCGTCGTGAAATCTCAAACCGTTGGTCTGGCATAGCTGCTCCTTTATCGTTCAGGTCATCGCCGTTGTTGTCCGATGGGGCTATTGTTATGCAATACGTCGGCAGATAGAATTGTCAAAAATGACACTATAAAAGGCAAAAATGACAAATGAAGCCTTCTGTTGAAAAGAGCATCGTGGCGGAAGTGGGCCTGCTGATTTATCCCGAGTGCCAGCTGGCTGCGGTATATGGATTGACGGATATGTTCAGGATTGCGGCGGACTGGGCGGTGAGTATTTCCGGCGAGGAGCGCGTTCGCGCGATCCGGGTGTCGCACTGGCAGGTCATGCCCGACGGCGATACGGTGGCGTGCGTCTGGGACAGCCATCCGGATGAGCCGCATCGCCTGAGCCATGTGATAGCCCCGCCCAGCCTGGTCATGCCCGCGCAGATGAAGCCTATGGCGGCCCCTGCCGCCTGGATGAGCGCCCTGTATCATGACGGCGTGACGCTCTGTTCGGTTTGTGCCGGAGCGTTCGTGCTGGCGGAGACCGGGCTTATCGATCATCGTCGCGCAACGACGCACTGGGCGTTTGCTCAGGCCCTGTCGGAGCGTTTCCCGGAGATTGACGTCGCGGCGGAAAATATGGTTATCGACGACGGCGATATTATCACCGCCGGCGGTATTTTTGCCTGGACGGATCTCGGCCTGACGCTGATAGAGAAGCTGCTGGGAAACGGTACCATGCTGGCCACGGCGCGTTTTTTACTTATCGATCCTCCCCGCCGCAAGCAAAACACCTATTCGGCATTTATTCCGCATTTCGACCACGGCGACCTCGTCATTCTGCGCGTCCAGCACCACCTCCATGCGACATATTCTGAACAGCAGAGCATCGATGAAATGGCGGCGCTGGCGGGGATGACC
>NZ_JAQGFU010000096.1:0-17656 GCF_030078455.1 Klebsiella sp. Ech2A
GGGCCCGGAGATGTGTATAAGGGCCGGGCTGGCGGTTGCCGGCTGGTTGCCGCTGAGCGGCTTCGCCGCCGATGACGCGCGCTGCGCGACCGTTACGCAGTCCGATCCGGGCTGGACGGATATTGCGGCGACCAACGCCCTTTCCGGGACGATACTGAACGCGCTGGGCTATCAGCAAAAAGTGCAAAACCTGTCGGTGGCGCTGGCGTTTCAGGGGCTGAAAACCGGCCAGGTCGACGTGTTCCTCGGTAACTGGATGCCCGCGCAGGAACCGGTTATCAGTAAGTTCACCGCCGATGGCGCGATTAAGGTGCTCGGCACGAATCTTCCCGCCGCCCGCTTTACGCTTGCCGTACCGGATTACGTCGCCGCCGCTGGCGTAAAAGATTTCGCCGACCTGCAAAAATTTGCCGATAAGTTCGGCCATAAAATTTACGGCATTGCCCCCGGCGCGCCGGCTAACCTCAGTCTGAAGAAGATGCTTGATGCGCATGATTTCGCTCTGGAAAACTGGACGCTAGTCGAGTCCAGCGAAAGCGGCATGCTGGCGCAGGTGGCGCGCGCGGTGGAGCGTCAGCAGTGGATCGCGTTCCTCGGCTGGGAGCCGCACGCCATGAACACGCGCTTTCGGCTGGTCTACCTCAGCGGCGGCGACCGGTACTTTGGCGCTAACTATGGCAGCGCTACTGTGAATACGGTGACGCGGAAGAATTTTGCCGCTGAATGCCCGAATCTGAATCGCTTTTACAGCCAGCTGACATTTAACGTCGGGCTGGAAAACGCGGTGATCGCCAGGATGCTGGACCAGCAGCAAACGGCGCAGGAGGCGGCGCGAGAAGAGTTAAAACGCCGTCCGGAACTGCTGGATAGCTGGCTGGATGGGGTGACCACGCGCGGCGGCGAACCGGCGAAACCCGCGGTTATTCGCTATCTCGGGCTATGAGTCATCATATCAATCAGTTTCAGCTGATGGCGAAGCCGTCGGGGTCGGTGTGCAATATCGATTGTACCTACTGCTACTATCTGGAAAAGCGGCGGCTCTATCCGCAGCAGCAGGCCCGCTGGAAAATGGACGGCGCGACGCTGGAAAACTACGTACGGAAAAATATCGCCAGCCAGCCGGGGCAAACGGTTCATTTTCACTGGCAGGGCGGCGAGCCGACCCTGCTCGGGATTGACTTTTTCCGCGAGGCGCTGCGGCTACAGGAGCGCTACCGCAGCGGGAAGCGCATCGACAATGTTTTTCAGACCAACGGGATAAAGCTTGATGATGACTGGGCCCGGTTCCTGAAACAGCACGGTTTTCTCGTCGGTCTCTCCCTCGATGGCGATCGCCTCAGCAATGATGCGTATCGCCTGACGCGCGGGGGGAAAAGTACCTTCGACGCCGTTATTCGTGGTCTGGAGGCGCTGAAGCGGCACAATGTGGACTTCAACACCTTGACGGTGGTGAATGCGGAAAACGTCAAACGGCCGCAGGAAATCTACCGTTTCCTTAAGCGTATCGGCAGCCGCTACATGCAGTTTATTCCGCTGGTGGAGCGGCGAGCCGCACAGCCCGATGCCAACGGTCTGACGCTGATTTCTCCTGATTTTTCCGCGCAGTGCCGGGTGACCGAATGGTCGGTGCCGGCCAAAGCGTACGGGCGTTTTCTTAACGTTATCTTTGATAGCTGGGTGCAAAACGATGTGGGAAGCGCGTTCGTGATGAACTTCGAGCAGACGTTGGCAAAAATAGCCGGCAGATCCGGCTCCTGCGTGATGAGCGAAACCTGCGGCGACAATCCGATCGTGGAGTCCAACGGCGATATCTATTCCTGCGATCATTTCGTTTATCCCGAGCATAAGCTGGGCAACATCAACCACAATAGCCTCTCAGCGCTGGTTAACTCGGCGCAGAATATCGCCTTTGCCCAGCGTAAGCGGACCAACATCGGCCGCGAATGCCTTAACTGTTCGTTTCGCCCGGTCTGCAACGGCGGCTGTCCGAAGCACCGCTTCATGCTGTCCGACGATGGACGACCCAATAAGAATTACTTCTGCGACGGCTACATGCTGCATCTGCGCCACGTTTTACCGATTATGCAGACGCTGTTGACATTGATGCAGCAGGGGCTCGCGCCGGAGAGGATCGGGAAAGCCCTCGCGCAGCATTATTACCGGCAGAGCGGGGGCGCTGGGGGCGGCGACTGAGCGCCGCAGTCTCCGGAGGGGGAGAGCACCGTGCTTGCGATCGCGTGGCTCGGCGAACGGCAACTACGGGCGGCAGGCTTCCGACATTTTATTGCTGCATAGCGCAGGATTTCGCGCCGGGAGAGGGATAAATGACCGCGGCTGGTTCATAATCAATGCAGCCCACCTCCGGGCGTCGCTGCCAGAGCGCGGCGAATATAACCTGAAGAAGCATTCATTTTGAAGTTAGTGTAATATGTGCGACCACGTTTGCAGGCGTGTCTCAGTCGTGACGGTTACCAGACTCCGGCTGCGGTACCTCTTCGGGACAAAAGTATTTACCTAACAACAGGTCATGGCTTTATTAACTTGTTGTTTCATAAAGTATATCAGACGCCTGGGAAGGCGACACCTTAAGGAAGCTCAATGAGCGAGAAACTACAGAAAGTGCTGGCCCGCGCCGGCCACGGCTCCCGCCGTGAAATTGAGTCTAAAATCGAAGCTGGCCGCGTCAGCGTCGATGGCAAAATCGCCACCCTCGGCGATCGCGTAGAAATTGTTCCTGGTTTAAAAATTCGTATCGATGGTCACCTGATTTCGGTGAAAGAGTCCGCTGAGCAAATTTGCCGCGTTCTGGCCTACTACAAGCCGGAAGGCGAACTCTGCACCCGCAACGATCCGGAAGGCCGTCCGACGGTCTTCGACCGCTTGCCGAAGCTGCGCGGCGCGCGCTGGATTGCGGTCGGTCGTCTGGATGTGAACACCTGCGGTCTGCTGCTGTTCACCACCGATGGCGAACTGGCGAACCGACTGATGCACCCGAGCCGCGAAGTTGAGCGTGAATATGCCGTTCGCGTGTTCGGTCAGGTCGATGAAGACAAGCTGCGCCAGCTGTCCCGCGGCGTGCAGCTGGAAGATGGCCCTGCGGCCTTCAAAACCATCAAATTCACCGGCGGCGAAGGCATTAACCAGTGGTATAACGTCACCCTGACGGAAGGACGTAACCGCGAGGTTCGTCGCCTGTGGGAAGCGGTTGGCGTTCAGGTTAGCCGCCTGATCCGCGTGCGCTACGGCGACATTCTGCTGCCGAAAGGCCTGCCTCGCGGCGGCTATACCGAGCTGGACCTGGCGCAGACTAACTACCTGCGCGAGCTGGTGGAGCTGCCGGCAGAAACCACTTCAAAAGTGGCGGTAGAGAAAGATCGCCGCCGCGTGAAGGCGAACCAGATCCGCCGCGCGGTTAAACGTCATAGCCAGGTGGGTAGCAGCAATAACCGCCGCTCTGCGGGTCGTGGCAAAGATTGATGTTGTCGCGTCCGGCGGCTCCCGCCGGACGCCTATTTTTCCTGCCTGATGTGACTCCTTTCACACTTCCGTATAAAGACAAAAAACAGGAAATACCCGGACAAATAACGCAAAGTGAAGCGGCGGCGAACGCCATATACTGGCAACACTGATTACAAAAACAGGTAGCCAAAAATGGATACAGCAGGAAAACTATCGGCCAGCTACGTGGTTATCGGAGTTAAAGAGAAAATAGGCTACGGCTTCGGCGACTTTGCTTCTAATTTATCATTCGGTTTCGTTTCGCTGTTTTTACTCTTCTTCTATACCAATATTTATGGCATTAGCGCGGTACAGGCCAGTCTGATATTTGTTATTGCCCGAGTCATTGATGCTATTTTTAATATCCTGATTGGTTTGGCGATTGATAAAACGCACAGCCGCTACGGGAAGCTGCGTCCCTGGTTATTATACGGTTCAATTCCGCTGGGCTTTCTGACGGTGCTGTGCTTCGTACCGTTTGGCGGCGAGGCGAAATTCTACTTTGCCTTAATCTCTTATACGATATATTGCCTGGCGTATACGGCGGTCAATACGCCATATTCGGCACTGACCAACCGCCTGACGCAGCATGAAGCTTCGCGTTCGTCGTTGTCGGTATATCGCTTCGTATTGGCGATCGTCGGTTATTTAATTGTTTCGACGACCGCCGACCTGCTGATTTCGCCGTTTACGGATAAACAGGCGGGCTATGTTTTCGCGGTTTCGTGCTTTGCGCTGCTGGCCACCTTTCTGTTCCTCGCCTGTTTTGGCATGACCAAAGAGCGGGTGGGTGAAGAGGAGGATCAGGTGCCTGCGCCGACGCTGCGCGAGATGCTGCGTGCGGTGACGAGCAATACGCCGCTGCTTAACCTGTCGCTGTTTACGGTGTTCTTCTATATTGCCTATACCGTCTGGATGGCGATAGCGATCTACTTTATTAAATATATTATTGGCAGCGAAGGCTATACCGCGACCTTCTTTTTGATTCAGTCAGCTGCGTATATTGTCGGTACGGTTATTTCTGAAAAAATTATTGCCCTGATGGGTAAAAAGAGAATGACGCTGATTGCTCTGGGGATTGGTATCCTGGGGGTGATGATGCAGTACTTTGTGGCTGGAAATAACCTGTGGCTGATTATGACCGGCGTGTGCCTGTATAGCATTACGCTGGGGATGGGCTTTGTGGCGATGTGGTCGATGATTGCCGACACCGTAGAATATGCCGAATGGCATCACGGCGTGCGCAGTGAAGGCGCGATCTACGGCTTCTTTAATTTCATCACTAAAATCGCGATGGCGATCGGCGGCGGCTGCGCGGGGTGGATGCTGGACTATTATCATTATGACGCAGGCAATATCACGGCGAGCGCGATTAACGGGATTAATATTTTGATGACATTATTCCCCGGCGCCATGTTTGCCCTCAGCGCCATATTTGTGGCGTGCTATTCGCTGGATGAAAAAACCTATCGCGATATTGTCCATAAAATTAGCCTGCGCAAGCAGAATGCGCTGTAACCTCAGGGAGCCAGAGATGAAGAGTGAATTTAATACCGTGATTGCGGCCATGACGGCAGAGGAAAAAGTGGCGCTGCTGACCGGCAGCGGCCTGTGGCGCACGGCATCGCTGCCGCAGCATGGCATCAACGATATCGTGATGACCGACGGAACCTACGGCGTGCGCTACAGCAGCGCACAAATCGACGGTAGCGAAAAGTGGAGCATGGATGACTTTATTTCGGTCATCAGCCAAACCGCTGACCAGGTCAGCGCGGAGGAGCCGGCGGCAAAAGGCGGCAGCGAAGCGCTGTTCAGCGCCTCGCTGCCGGCAACCTGCTTTCCCAACGGCTCCAGCTTAGCCTGTAGCTGGGACGTGGAGCTGGTCTATCAGATGGGCCAGGCGCTGGGCCGCGAATGTCAGCAGATGGGGGTCGGGATCCTGCTGGGGCCCGGCATCAATATCCGCCGCACGCCGCTCGCCGGCAGAGGCTATGAATACTATGCCGAAGATCCGGTTGTCTCCGGCGATATTGCCGCGGCGCTGATCAACGGCCTGCAGCACGAAGGAGTCGGCGCCAGCCTCAAGCATTTTGCCGCCAATAATTCTGAATATCGCCGCACCGAAATGGATTCGATAATCGAAGAGCGGGCGCTGCGTGAAATCTACCTCGCCGGATTCCAGCGGGCGATAGCGAAATCGCAGCCGTGGACGGTGATGTCCTCCTACAACCGCCTCAACGGCGTACAGACTTCGCAGGATCCCTTTTTACTGACCCAGGTACTGCGGGATGAGTGGGGATACGACGGGCTGGTGATGTCCGACTGGTACGGCATCAAGGACCGCCCGGCGTCGCTGCTGGCGGGCAACGATCTGGCGATGCCGGAAACCCGTCGCGACAAGCGGACGCTGCTGGCGGCGATCGAGTCCGGAGAGGTGCCTCAGGCGGTAGTCGACCGCGCCTGCCGGAGAATGCTGGCGATGCTGGAAAAGGTGCAGCGCCACCGTCGCCCGGAGACCCGGGCCGACTTCACGGCCCATCACCAGCTGGCGCAGCAGCTGGCCGGGGAGTCAATCGTTCTGCTGAAAAATGAAGATAACCTCCTGCCGCTGACCCCGGAGCGCAGCCGGCGGATTGCGGTATTGGGCAAGCCGGCGCAGGAGCCGGTGATTCAGGGATCGGGCTGCGCCACCACGGTACCCTATTTGCTGGATCGTCCGCTGGACGAGATCTTCGATCTGGCGGGCGACGACTTTACCGTCACCTGGGCGGTTGGCGCTCCGGACGACGAGCGCTGCGATGAGCAGGCGCTGGCCCAGGCGCGAGCGGTGGCGCAGGAGGCGGACGTGGCGGTTATCTTCGTCAGTACCGCGGTGGGTGAGGATGGCGAAAACGGCGACCGTCATGATTTAAACATCCTGGCGGTACACGAACGGCTGATCCGCGAGGTGGCGGCGGTGCAGCCCAACGTGGTGGTGGTGCTGGCCAATAGCGATGCGGTGGTGATGCCGTGGTTGGCGGAGTGTAAAGCGCTGCTGGAAACCTTCTTCGCCGGGCAGGGCATGGGCCGGGCGGTAGCGGAAATTCTCTTCGGCCAGCGTAACCCCTGCGGTAAACTGACGGTGACGGTGCCGAATACGCTGGAAGAGACGCCGGCGTGGCTCAACTACCCGGGAGAAAACCTGCGCCACCATTACGGCGAAGGGCTGTTTGTCGGCTATCGCTACTATGACAAACGCCGGATGACGCCGCTGTTCCCGTTTGGCTTTGGCCTGAGCTACAGCCGGTTTACCTACGGCCAGCCCGAGCTTTCCGCCTCTCGCGTCGGGCCTGACGAGACGCTGACCGTCTCGTTTACCCTGAGCAACGACGGCGATCGGGCGGGAAAAGAGATCGCGCAGCTGTACGTCAGCGCGCCGGACGGCGAGCTGATCCGCGAGGATCGGGCGCTGAAGGCGTTCTGTAAAGTGGCCCTTGCGCCCGGCGAGAGCCGTCGCGTCAGTATGCAGCTGCGGATTGCCGACCTGGCCTGCTATCACCCCGGACTTTCGGACTGGGTTATCACTCCTGGCCTCTGGCAGGTGCGGATTGGTGGCTCTTCGCGCGATCTGCCCCTCGTCGCCGACGTCGAAGTGGCCACTACGCCGCGCTACGTGCCGCTGCGGGATGACAATTCGCTGCAGCAGCTGATCCAGCAGCCCGAGGCGCTTGACCGGGTGGTTGCCCTGATTGCGCGCAAGAGCCAGCTGCCGCCGGCGCAGATCCGCGAGCGGCTGATCCAGCTGGCGCCGGATCTCTTCTGCGGCCTGCTGATCGCCCTGACGGAGTTTTTGGCGCTTGATATCGACAGCGATGAGCTGAATCGCGTCCTTGCCGGGCGCGAATAATCGTCCGACTACAGGAGATGGCGCATGTTTCCCTTTTCAGTCACTCACCCCCGTTCGGCGACGGAAGCCGGGCGGCATACGGTGAACAGCGGCTACGAGCTGATTGCTTTTGATGCCGAGAAGCTGAACGCGTTTGCCGCCGAGGTACGCTACTGCGAACCGCACTGGCACCCGGCGCCGGAGCTGATAACCGTGCTGACGGGACGCTTCTCTATCGTTGTCGGCCAGCAGAGCGTGGAGCTGGCTCAGGGAGACATGCTGTACATCAACGCCGAGGCGGTGCATTCGCTATGCGCGGAGGAGGCCGGCAGCCAGCTGGTGACCGTACAGTTTTCACCAGGCCTGTTCGATGAGCTGCATCCCGCGCCGGTGCTGAGCTGGTGCACCGCCGGGCGCGGCGACAGCGAGGCCGATGGCGTCGTGCGTCAACGGCTGCTGAGCTTGCTCAGCCAGCTGATTGACAACCGCGCCCCGTTTCAACGCATCGCGACTATCTATCTCCTGCTCGATGCGCTAACGCTGGCGGGAGACGCGGTGCCGCAGGCGGAAAGCTCCCTGCGCGAAGAGGCGATGATAAAGAAAGGCATCGACTTTATTAACCAGCATTTTGACCAGCCGCTGACCCTCAGCGAGGTAGCGAGCCGCAGCGGAATGAGCTATTCGTGGTTTTCGCGGCTGTTTAAGAAGGTGAGCCGGCACAACTTCAAGGAGTATCTGACGCTGGTGCGGCTGAATAAGGCGAAGACGCTGCTGCGCGATACCCGCACGCCGATCACCGAAATTAGCCATAGCTGCGGCTTTCAGGAGCATAAGTACCTGATTGCCGCCTTCAAAAAATACTGCGAGCTGACGCCGACAGAATACCGTAAGCGCTTTATCTCCCGACAAAACAGCCTCGAAAGCGTGCTGGCTCAGGGCGAGGATTGCCTGTGCCTGGCGCTAAACGACGCGCTGCTGGAGAGGCTGGTTCTTAGTAGTCAATGCCCATCTGCGCCTTAATACCGGCGTCAAAGGCGTGCTTAACCGGGCGTAATTCGCTGACGGTATCGGCAAGCTCCACGATGTCGCGATGGCAGCCGCGGCCGGTGATAATCACCGTTTGCCGGGCTGGACGACGGCGCAGCGCGCTCAGCACCTCTTCAAGCGGCAGATAGTCATAGGCCACCATATAGGTCAGCTCGTCGAGCAGAACCATGTCGAGACTCTCGTCTGACAGCATGCGCAGAGCGTGCTGCCACACGGCGAGACAGGCGGCGGTATCGCTTTCGCGATCCTGGGTATTCCAGGTGAAGCCGGTCGCCATTACCTGAAATTCGACGCCGTGCGGCTCCAGCAGGTTGCGTTCGCCGTTCGGCCAGGTGCCCTTAATAAACTGGATCACGCCGGCCTTTTGGCCGTGCCCGATGGCGCGGGTAACGGTACCAAAACCGGCGGTGGTTTTACCTTTGCCGTTGCCGGTAAAGACGATAACAATGCCGCGTTCTTCCTGAGCTGCCTCGATTCGGGCGTCGACCTTCTCTTTTACCCGCTGCTGGCGTTCGCGGTGGCGTTCTTCACTCATTGTGCAATTCCTGGTTTGCGCCCCGGTTGGGCATCGAAGGTCATTCCCGTTTTGCGACGGCTATCGTCGCCCATCAGCCATAAATAAACCGGCATGATATCGGCGGGGGTCTTAAGCTTCTGTGGATCTTCCGTCGGGAAGGCGCTGGCGCGCATTTGCGTACGCGTGCCGCCCGGATTGATGCAGTTAACCCGCAGGTGGCGGCTCTGGTACTCCTCCGCCAGCACCTGCATCATCCCTTCGGTGGCAAATTTCGACGCCGCGTAGGCGCCCCAGTTGGCGCGACCCTGACGGCCTACGCTTGATGAGGTGAAAACCAGCGAACCGGACTCGGACTTGAGTAATAAAGGAAGCAGCGCCTGGGTCAGCATAAAGGTACCGTTGACGTTGACCTGCATAACCTGCTGCCAGACTTCCGGCTTCTGCTCGTCCATCGGGCAGACGTCGCCGAGCAGACCGGCGTTGTGTAATACGCCGTCGAGGCGCGGGTAGTGGACGCTTATCTGCTGTGCCAGCTGCTGGCACTCCTGCGGGGTGCAGGTGAGCAGATCGAGCGTAAACCAGGGTGCCGGGATCCCGCCGTTCTGCTCAATTTCCTGCGCCACGCGGCGCAGCTTCTCTTCGTTACGGCCGAGCAGGATAACGCTGGCGCTGTAGCGGGAGTAGGTCAGCGCGGCTTCGCGGCCGATCCCGTCGCTGGCGCCGGTCACCAGGATGATGCGATCTTTCAATAAATGATTCTGCGGCTGATAGTGCACGGTGACTCCTTGGGTGACCTGCTGACGGGTCACGCTTTCTCTTGGTCGTTCACTTTTGCGTTTTATGCCTGAAACGACCGGGTAATGCAATCGGCGAAGCGGAAACTCTTTGCGGAATTAATATCTTGCAACGATTTCATCGTCGCTGAAAAAAACAAGAAGGCGGCTCGCACAGGACACAAAGCGCAGAGACTTCCCGGCAAAGGCTGATGTACACTGTGCTTCAACGTCAGTGGTTTACACAAGGTGAAAACGTGGAATTACTTGCTCAATATGGCTTATTTTTGGCCAAAATCGCGACTGTTGTCGTCGCTATTGCGGTTATCGCCGCAATTATCGTTAACCTCGCTCAGCGTAAGAAACAGCGCGGGGAGCTGCGGGTCACCAACCTTAGCGAGCAGTATAAAGAGATGCGGGAGGAGCTCGCGGTAGCGCTGCTCGACGGCCCGCAGCAGAAGCTTTGGCATAAAGCGCAAAAGAAAAAGCTCAAGCAGGAAGCCAGGGCCGCGAAGGCGCGGGCGAAGCTCGGTTCGACGGAGCCAGGCGGCAAACCGCGCGCCTGGGTGCTCGACTTTAAAGGCAGCATGGACGCCCACGAGGTGAGCAGCCTGCGCGAAGAGATCACCGCCGTGCTGGCAACGGCGAAAGCGCGCGATCAGGTCATTATCCGCCTGGAAAGCCCCGGCGGCGTGGTGCACGGCTACGGCCTGGCCGCCTCGCAGCTGCAGCGCCTTCGCGACAAGCAAATTCCGCTGACGGTGGCGGTAGACAAAGTTGCCGCCAGCGGCGGCTACATGATGGCCTGCGTGGCCAATAAAATCGTCTCGGCGCCGTTTGCCATTCTCGGCTCCATCGGCGTGGTCGCGCAGATCCCAAACATTAATCGTTTCCTTAAGAACAAGGATATCGATATTGAGCTGCATACCGCCGGGCAGTACAAGCGCACCCTGACGATGCTCGGTGAAAACACAGACGAAGGGCGGCGTAAGTTCCGGGAAGATCTGAACGATACCCATCAGCTGTTTAAAGATTTCGTCCACAAAATGCGGCCGACGCTGGATATTGAGCAGGTGGCGACAGGCGAGCACTGGTACGGCGTTCAGGCGCTGGAGAAAGGGCTGGTCGATGCCGTAGAAACCAGCGATGAGCTGCTGCTGGGGCTGATCGACAGCCACGATGTGATTAGCGTGCGCTATCAGCAGAGGAAAAAGATGTTTGACCGCTTCACCGGCAGCGCCGCTGAAAGCGCCGATCGTCTGCTGCTGCGCTGGTGGCAGCGGGGACAAAAACCGCTGATGTAGGAAAAATAACGCGAGGCCCTGGCCTCGCGTTATCGTTTAGCGCCCTGCAAAACGCCAGGGCTTAATCGACCAGATGATATTTTTCAGACAGCGCGTGCGCCAGGTATTTAAACATGTTAAATACCGCCGTGCTCTTCGCCGTAGGCAGACCCTGCTCGTCAAGATAAAACTCGCCGCTAAATACCAGAATACCGTTGCGCTGAACGACGTCGGTAGCTTCGATCCCGGCTAGCGTATCTTCATGTTCGCGAATAAGTTTATTGGCTTTTTCAAGCAGCGTCTGGCGATCGATGGGTTGGGTTGTACCTTGCATTACGGCCTCCTGTGATTCTTCGCGCAATAGTCTACGCCGCGCGGCGGGCAGGGGCAAATTTTCCATTTATTCTGCAGGGGTACTGACAACGGCCTAAGAAACATGACTTTACTGGCAGGATTCGTTTTTGCATGCTAATAAAGTTGCGTAACGAATTTTATCAGGTACAGTGTGACGCTTTCAGCGATCTGGCAGCAGATTTGCTTGACATTCGGCCAAAAATTATTCGTGCTATGTCGCCTGGCTAGACAAAGTCAGTAAACCCGGCTATCTGGTTTTATGGACGTGAGGCCGGACGTGCAGAGGGTTGATATCCTTCGACGACGACGCAACATATGACGGACGTCGCCAGCGGATGGTGAATCAATGTGCGATGTATTCCTGGATGAATCAAATTAGGTAAAGGTGAATATGGGTAAAGCTCTCGTTATCGTTGAGTCCCCGGCAAAAGCCAAAACGATCAATAAGTATCTGGGTAATGACTACGTGGTTAAGTCCAGCGTCGGTCATATCCGCGACTTGCCGACCAGTGGCTCAGCTTCCAAAAAGAGCGCCGACTCTACCGCCACCAAAGGGGCCAAAAAGCCTAAAAAGGACGAACGTAGCGCTCTGGTCAATCGCATGGGCGTCGACCCGTGGCATGACTGGGATGCGCACTATGAAGTACTCCCGGGTAAAGAAAAGGTAGTTTCAGAACTCAAGCAGTTGGCTGAAAAAGCCGACCACATCTATCTCGCAACTGACCTTGACCGCGAAGGGGAAGCCATTGCATGGCACCTGCGGGAAGTTATCGGTGGTGATGAAAAACGCTACAGCCGCGTTGTATTTAACGAAATTACTAAAAACGCGATCCGTCAGGCTTTTGACAAGCCGGGCGAACTGAACATCGATCGCGTTAATGCCCAGCAGGCGCGCCGTTTTATGGACCGCGTAGTGGGCTACATGGTCTCCCCGCTGCTGTGGAAAAAAATAGCGCGCGGCCTCTCCGCGGGCCGCGTTCAGTCCGTTGCCGTCCGCCTGGTGGTCGAACGTGAACGCGAAATTAAAGCCTTCGTCCCGGAAGAGTTCTGGGAGATTGACGCCAGCACCACGACGCCTGGCGGAGACGCTTTAGCGCTGCAGGTCACGCACAAGAACGACAAGCCGTTCCGTCCGGTTAACCGCGATGAGACCATGTCTGCCGTCGCGCTGCTGGAGAAATCCGGCTACAGCGTGCTGGAACGCGAAGATAAGCCGACCAGCAGCAAGCCGGGCGCGCCGTTCATCACCTCAACCCTGCAGCAGGCGGCCAGCACGCGTCTGGGCTTCGGGGTGAAGAAAACCATGATGATGGCGCAGCGTCTGTA
This sequence comes from Klebsiella sp. Ech2A, assembly GCF_030078455.1. NCBI lineage: Bacteria > Pseudomonadati > Pseudomonadota > Gammaproteobacteria > Enterobacterales > Enterobacteriaceae > Klebsiella > Klebsiella sp. Ech2A. The sequence continues at coordinate 12,664 of NZ_JAQGFU010000096.1, forward strand.
TGAGGCCGGCTACATCACCTATATGCGTACCGACTCCACCAACCTGAGTCAGGATGCGCTGAGCATGGTGCGCGGCTACATCGGCGATAACTTTGGCAAAAAGTATCTACCGGAGAGCGCCAACCAGTACGCCAGCAAGGAAAACTCGCAGGAAGCGCACGAAGCGATTCGTCCTTCCGATGTCAACGTGATGGCGGAAGATTTAAAAGGCATGGAGTCTGATGCGCTGAAGCTCTATCAGCTGATCTGGCGCCAGTTTGTCGCCTGTCAGATGACGCCAGCGCAGTACGACTCGACCACCCTGACGGTAAAAGCCGGCGACTTTAAGCTCAAGGCGCGCGGCCGTACGCTGCGCTTTGACGGCTGGACGAAAGTCATGCCAGCGCTGCGCAAGGGCGATGAAGACCGCGTCCTGCCGGTGGTTAATCAGGGCGACAGCTTAAGCCTGGTTGAACTTTGCCCGGCGCAGCACTTTACCAAACCGCCTGCGCGCTTTAGCGAAGCATCGCTGGTTAAAGAGCTGGAAAAACGCGGTATTGGCCGTCCGTCAACCTATGCGTCGATCATTTCGACTATTCAGGATCGCGGCTACGTTCGGGTTGAAAACCGTCGCTTCTATGCGGAAAAAATGGGTGAGATCGTCACCGATCGTCTGGAAGAGAACTTCCGCGATCTGATGAACTACGACTTTACCGCGCAGATGGAAGACCGTCTCGACCAGGTGGCGAATCATCAGGCCGAGTGGCGGCAGGTGCTGGATCACTTCTTCGGCGACTTTACCGCTCAGCTGGAAACGGCGGAGAAGGATCCGGAAGAGGGCGGCATGCAGCCTAACCCGATGGTGCTGACCAGCATCGACTGTCCGACCTGCGGGCGTGAGATGGGCATTCGTACCGCCAGCACCGGGGTGTTCCTCGGCTGCTCCGGCTACGCGCTGCCGCCGAAAGAGCGCTGCAAAACCACCATTAACCTGGTGCCGGAAAACGAAGTGCTTAACGTGCTGGAAGGCGACGATGCCGAAACCAACGCGCTGCGCGCCAAGCGTCGCTGCCAGAAGTGCGGCACGGCGATGGACAGCTACCTCATCGATCCTAAGCGTAAGCTGCATGTCTGCGGTAACAACCCGACCTGCGACGGCTATGAGATTGAAGAGGGCGAGTTCCGCATTAAGGGCTACGATGGCCCGATAGTTGAGTGTGAGAAATGCGGTTCTGAGATGCACCTGAAGATGGGGCGTTTCGGTAAGTACATGGCCTGCACCAACGACGACTGTAAGAATACGCGCAAAATTCTGCGTAACGGGGAAGTGGCGCCGCCGAAGGAAGATCCGGTTCCGCTGCCGGAGCTGCCGTGCGAGAAATCGGACGCCTGGTTTGTTCTGCGTGACGGTGCAGCCGGCGTGTTCCTCGCGGCAAACACCTTCCCGAAATCCCGCGAAACTCGCGCGCCGCTGGTTGAGGAGCTGCACCGCTTCCGTGACCGCCTCGCCGAGAAGCTGCGTTATCTTGCCGATGCGCCGCAGCAGGATCCGGAAGGCAATAAAACGCTGGTGCGTTTTAGCCGTAAAACCAGGCAGCAGTACGTTGCGTCGGAAAAAGATGGCAAAGCCACCGGTTGGTCAGCCTTCTACATCGACGGCAAGTGGACTGAAGCGAAAAAGTAAGCGCCTTACCCCGCAAAAGGGCCGCACTGCGGCCCTTTTCTTTTCCCGTTGATTGCTGAAATCCTTGAAGTTTTGCCGCATTTATTCGGGCTTATAACCGCCTTATTATTTTCCGTTAGCGTCTATACACTGTAGATATAAGTGATATAGTGGTTATAGTTAATCCCTTTTTTATTATTAAATCGTCTTACTACATTCTCGTTTCAGGACGCTTTGTGGCGCCAGCGCGGCGAACCGCAGCGGCGTGCAGCCTCTCTGCCGGCAGGCGGCCTGAACGGCAACTGTATCAAGCGAATTCATTTTACGCGTTAACGGATATCAGCCATGAAACTACAGCAACTCCGCTACATCGTTGAGGTTGTTAACCATAATCTAAATGTCTCCTCTACCGCCGAAGGCCTGTATACCTCGCAGCCCGGCATCAGCAAGCAGGTCCGCATGCTGGAGGATGAGCTGGGTATTCAGATTTTTGCCCGCAGCGGCAAGCATTTAACTCAGGTGACGCCTGCCGGTCAGGAGATTATCCGCATTGCCCGCGAAGTGCTGTCGAAGGTTGACGCCATCAAGTCAGTGGCGGGCGAGCACACGTGGCCCGATAAGGGATCGCTGTACGTAGCGACCACTCATACCCAGGCGCGCTACGCGCTGCCTGGCGTGATTAAGGGCTTTATCGAACGCTACCCGCGCGTCTCGTTGCATATGCATCAGGGGTCGCCGACGCAGATCGCCGAAGCGGTCTCGAAGGGGAATGCCGATTTTGCTATCGCGACCGAGGCGCTGCATCTCTACGATGACCTGGTGATGCTGCCGTGCTACCACTGGAACCGTTCGATTGTCGTGACCCCTGAGCATCCGCTCGCCTCCAGAGGCTCGGTAACGATTGAAGAGCTGGCCCAGTATCCGCTGGTTACCTACACCTTTGGCTTCACCGGACGCTCCGAGCTTGATACCGCGTTCAACCGCGCCGGCCTGACGCCGCGCATCGTGTTTACCGCTACCGATGCCGATGTCATCAAAACCTACGTTCGCCTCGGGCTCGGCGTTGGGGTTATTGCGAGCATGGCGGTCGATCCGGTGTCCGACCCGGACCTGGTGAAGCTCAACGCCAACGGTATTTTCAGCCACAGCACCACGAAAATAGGCTTCCGTCGCAGCACCTTCCTGCGCAGCTATATGTATGATTTTATTCAACGTTTTGCGCCGCACCTGACGCGCGACGTGGTGGATACGGCGGTGGCTTTACGCTCGAATGAAGATATTGAGGCGATGTTTAAGGATATTAAACTGCCTGAGAAATGATTTGGCTAAATATTCGGCATCCCATCCCCGGGATGCCAATACCTATAATGGACCGTATTTAACATTGTAAACCTCGTATAACTCACAAATTTCATTATTCCTGTTAACACGGTTGCAATTATACCTACCTCGATCAAATTAACGGTTAAAGATAATAATTCTGGGCAAAATTCACTGGATTAATAGAGTGTCCGTAATTAATATTTAACTGTACCTGATAATTTCAACGATTGGTGGTGAAGATATGATAAGTGATATCGATTATATGAAGTTGGCGATGTCACAGGCCGGTGACAAGACGGAAGTGGATCCTGTGTTGAGAAGTCGTGCCTGGGGCGCTGTGTTCATCGGGCTTGCTATGTTCTGGAGTATCGTTGCACTAGTCATCTGTAACGTCTGGATCGTGAGCTAAGCGACACTTTTTCGTCTCGCTGAAAATGTCACTTTTATGACAGTAAGAACCTCGGTGTTTATTCCAGTTTAATAAACCAACGGCATTAAGGAGGATATATTTCGCCACGATGGTTTTTAATCAACAATCCATTCCTTTGAACTAATCGTCACTGAACCGGCGATTAGTTCTTTTTCGCATTTCGCTACTTAGTACTCCTTCAGCTAATAATAATATCCCTCCCGAGCTCGCCTCTTTATAACCACAAAATTCCTGCTGTCTATTTTGGTGCAATATCTTTGATGCGGTTTTATCGATTTTAGCAATTCGGGTTGTTATCAAAGTGTTATGCCTGGGATGTGTTATCTTTAATATAAACCCTGAGGAGCATCAGGGTATGCCATCCCTGAGATAAAGGAGGAGCTATGTCGTCAACCCTACGAGAAGCCAGTAAGGACGCGCTACAGGTCAATGATAAAACCTACCATTACTACAGCCTCCCGCTGGCCGCTAAAGAACTGGGCGATCTGACCCGGTTACCGAAGTCGCTTAAAGTATTGCTGGAAAACCTGCTGCGCTGGCAGGACGGCGACTCGGTCACCGCAGAGGATATCCACGCCCTGGCCGCCTGGCTCAAGCAGGCCCATGCGGACCGGGAGATTGCCTATCGCCCGGCGCGTGTCCTGATGCAGGACTTCACCGGCGTGCCGGCGGTGGTGGACCTGGCCGCCATGCGCGAAGCGGTAAAACGCCTGGGAGGCGATACCGCTAAGGTTAACCCGCTTTCCCCCGTCGACCTGGTGATTGACCACTCGGTGACGGTAGACCGCTTCGGTAACGATGACGCCTTTGAGGAGAACGTCCGCCTGGAGATGGAGCGTAACCACGAGCGCTACGCGTTCCTGCGCTGGGGGCAGCAGGCGTTCAGCCGCTTTAGCGTAGTGCCGCCGGGTACCGGCATTTGCCACCAGGTCAACCTCGAGTATCTCGGCAAGGCCGTGTGGAGCGAAGAGCATAGCGGCGAATGGTTTGCCTGGCCCGATACCCTGGTCGGCACCGACTCGCATACCACCATGATTAACGGCCTCGGGGTGCTCGGCTGGGGCGTCGGCGGCATCGAGGCCGAAGCGGCAATGTTAGGCCAGCCGGTATCAATGCTGATCCCTGACGTCGTAGGCTTTAAGCTGACCGGTAAATTAAGCGAAGGGATCACCGCGACGGACCTGGTGCTCACCGTCACCCAGATGCTGCGCCAGCACGGCGTGGTGGGTAAGTTTGTCGAATTTTACGGCGACGGCCTGGATTCGCTGCCGCTGGCGGACAGGGCAACCATCGCCAACATGGCGCCGGAGTACGGTGCAACCTGCGGCTTCTTCCCGATCGATGCGGTGACCCTCAGCTATATGCGCCTGAGCGGCCGCAGTGAAGAGCAGGTGGCGCTAGTGGAAGCCTATGCCAAAGCGCAGGGAATGTGGCGCATGACCGGCGATGAGCCGGTATTTACCAGCACCCTGGCGCTGGACATGGGCTCGGTAGAAGCAAGCCTTGCCGGACCGAAGCGCCCGCAGGACCGCGTCGCGCTGGGTGATGTGCCAAAAGCGTTTGCGGCCAGCACCGAGCTGGAGGGCAACCACGCGCAG
>NZ_JAQGFU010000097.1:0-17496 GCF_030078455.1 Klebsiella sp. Ech2A
GATGGAGCACTGGGCCGGCAGCCGCCTGATCCACCGCTCTACGCGCCGGCTAACGCTCACCGCCGCCGGGGAGAAGGTGCTGCAAAAGACGCGCAGCCTGACGCAGCTGTCGGACGAAATTGCCGGGCAAACCGAGCGGGCGGTGCCCAGCGGTACGCTGCGGGTGGCCTGCGCCCACTTTACGGCGATGCAGCTTATTTCGCCGCTGCTGCCAGATTTTCTCGCTCGCTATCCGCAGCTGCGTCTTGAGCTGGATATCAACAACCATCCGGTCAGCCTGATCGGCGAACGCATCGACGTGGCAATCCGCATTACCGATAACCCGGAGCCGGGGGCCATCGCCCGCCGGCTGGGAGTCTGCCGGTCGGTGCTCTGCGCCTCGCCGCGCTGGCTGCAGCTGAACGGACAGCCGCAGACCCCCGACGACCTGAGCCAGCACAACTGCCTGCATTACAGCCATTTCGCCACCCAGACCTGGCAGTTTATCTCCCCCGAGGGGGAGAGCGCGGCGGTGGCGGTAGCGGGAAACTTAAGCGCCGGGATCTCCTCCCTGCTGCTGGAGGCCGCGGTGGCCGGCTGCGGCATCGCGATGCTCCCCGAACTTGAGGCGCAGCGCGCGCTGAGCAGCGGGGCGCTGCAGCCGATACTGCCGGGCTGGACGCCGAAGCCGCTGAGCGTTTTTGGCCTCTACCTCTCGCGCGACTACCAGCCCAGCGCGCTGCCGCTGTTTCTCGACGATATACAGCAGCGGCTGGCGCTGCCTGCTAACGGCTAGCAGCCGTTAAACGCTTCACTCAAGGAATGGAACGATGATGATATTCAGACCGATGCAGGAGGCCGACTATGCGGCCTGGCTCGCCTATTTTATCCCCGATTACGCCGTTGAAATTGCGGATAACTATGGCCTTGCCGCTCCGGCCGCCCGCGCCCAGGCGCAGCAGGAGATTGCCGAGAGCCTCCCCGAAGGCGCGGGCACGCCGGGCCAGGTTTTACTCTGCCTGATTGAACGCGTCGGCGACGCGGAGCGGCAGGTTGGCTACCTGTGGTACAAGCCGGACGCCAAAATGCGCTCCGCCTTTATTTGCGACTTCTATATTCACCCCGACAGTCAGGGGAAGGGGCTGGGCAAACGGGCGATGGCGGCGCTGGAAAACGATCTCCGGCAGCAGGGTTTTGCGCAGATAAAGCTGCGGGTCGCCGGGGATAACGCGCGCGCCCGCTGCCTGTACGAGGCCAGCGGCTTTGGGGTCACCGGTATCAATATGAGTAAAAATATCGACGCCGGGTAGCGGGGCAAAATCACCTCCCGGGGTAAATGGTGCAGGCCGAATCCGCTATCCGCTCCTATACTTACTCCTTTAACGTCAAAAAAGGAGCGAATCCATGGCAATTCATAAGAAAGGTCAAGCGCACTGGGAAGGGGATCTGAAAAGCGGTAAAGGAACCGTCTCAACGGAGAGCGGGGCGCTGAACCAGCAACCTTATGGCTTCAACACCCGCTTTGAAGGCGTGAAGGGCACCAACCCGGAAGAGCTCATCGGCGCGGCCCATGCGGCCTGCTTCTCGATGGCGCTCTCGCTGATGCTGGGGGAAGAAGGGTATACGCCAACCTCGATTGATACGGTGGCCGTGGTGACCCTCGATAAATCCGCCAGCGGCTTCGCCATCACTAAGGTGGCGCTCCAGAGCGAGATCGTGCTGCCGGGCATCGCCGATGCGGCGTTTGAAAGCATCATTCACAAAGCGAAAGCGGGCTGCCCGGTTTCGCAGGTGCTCAATGCCGAAGTGAGCCTGGAATATAAGCTCAATCCGTAAACGCCCATCCCTGTGCTATTCCCGGCTTTACGCCACCGCGTGCCCGCAGCCTGCGGGCACCGCGCATTGTGCCTAAAAGCCGCTGCCGGCAAATGAGTCCGCCGTCAATTAATGGTATGTTTTGCCTGTGACGAAAAGGAGCAGGCACAGTAATGACCAGCATACGCGGTATGATTGAAGCGCAGGTATTGGGTTTAACCGGCATGGCGCTAAAAGAGATTGATTTTGAACGCCCGCTCGGCGAGCCCGGGCTGTTTGGCCCACGCTCGGCTATCTGGGCGGTGCACGGCGACTTTACCTCAATGCTCTGCGGCGGCATCAGCGCGCTGCTTCTGCAGATGCTCCACCCGCTGGCGCTGGCCGGCGTCTGGGATCACTCAAACTTCCGCGAAGACATCTTCGGCCGCCTGCGGCGCACCAGCCAGTTCATTTCTGCAACCACCTTTGGCACCACCGATGACGCCGAGCGGCTGATCGCGAAGATCAGGGGGATCCATCTGCGGGTTAGCGGGCAGGACCGCGACGGCACGCCGTACGCAGCCAGCGATCCGGCGCTGTTAACCTGGGTGCACGTGGCCGAGTGCAGCAGCTTTATGGCTTCGCATTTGCGCTACCGGCGAACGGTGGTGAGCGAAGCGCGCCAGGCGCAGTATTTCGCCGAGGCCGGAGAGATTGCCCGCCGCCTCGGCGCGCGGGATATTCCGCTCACTCCGCGACAGGTGGCGGAGTATTTGCAGGATATGCGTCCGCGCCTGCGCTGCGACGAACGCACGCAGGAGGTAGCCCAGGTGCTGTTTGCTACCCGCCTGCCCGGGCGGCTGAGCCAGCCCGTGGGCCAGCTGATGATGCGCGCGGGTGTCGATCTGCTGCCGCCCTGGGCGCAGGAGATGCTCTCCCTCAGGATGAACCCCCTGCAGCGGCAGGCCACCCGGCTGGCGGTGCACGGCATTGCCCGCGTGCTGCGCGCCTCGGTGCGCAACGGCGCCTGGCACTGCGCGATGCGGCGGATGAACGGCGGCGTTTTGTAAATCGATAACCATTAACCAGATTAATATAGTGGTTATCGGCGCCGCTGTTTTATTATTGCCCGGAGCCGGGACCGCATATTGCCGGGTAAATAAAAAGAGACCATAATCAGCCGGCCATTAATCCATCGCTGGTGCGTGGTAGATAATTAACGCCTTGTCGTGTTAGTGCTCAATAAAATAAGCCAGTGGCGTAATAGATAATATTAAGCCATGCTCAATGGCATTCATCAGGAAGTAGTACAATGATTATCCGACCAGAACAACACTGGTTCCTTCGTCTGTTTGACTGGCACGGTTCGGTGCTGTCAAAAATCGTCTTTCGCCTGCTGCTCAACGTGCTGATGTCGATTATCGCGATTATTAGCTACCAGTGGTACGAGCAGCTGGGGATCCATTTAACCGTTGCGCCGTTTAGCCTGCTGGGTATCGCCATCGCGATCTTTCTCGGCTTTCGCAACAGCGCAAGCTATAACCGCTTCGTCGAGGCGCGCAATCTGTGGGGAACGGTATTAATTGCCGAGCGCACGCTTATGCGGCAGCTGAAAAATATTCTGCCGGCCGCTGCAGAAACACATAAAAAAATAGCCAGCTACCTGATTGCCTTTAGCTGGAGCCTGAAGCATCAGCTGCGAAAAACCGATCCCAGCGCCGATCTTTACCGCCTGCTGCCGCGCGATGCGGTGGCGGAAATTATCGCCAGCTCGATGCCGACTAACCGGATCCTGCTGCTGGTGGGGCATGAGCTAGGCCAGCTGCGCGAAGCGGGGAAGGTCAGCGATATCACCTACGGCCTGATGGACAATAAGCTGGATGAGCTGGCGCACGTGCTGGGCGGCTGCGAACGTTTAGCGACCACGCCGGTGCCTTTTGCCTACACCCTGATTTTGCAACGCACCGTCTACCTGTTCTGCACGCTGCTGCCGTTTGCGCTGGTCGGCGATTTGCACTACATGACGCCGTTTGTCTCGGTCTTTATCTCCTACACCTTTTTGTCATGGGATTCGCTGGCGGAAGAGCTGGAGGATCCGTTCGGCGTCGCCGCCAACGATCTGCCGCTCAACGCGATGTGCAATACCATCGAGCGCAATCTGCTGGACATGACCGGACAGCATCCGCTGCCGGAAAAAATTCAGCCCGACAGGTACTACAACCTGACCTGATCCCCGCCGCGCTGCTAATGTTAAATAAGTTAAATCTAATGCGTGATAGATAACATTGATTATACAGCTTCGGCCTCGATTGTTATTATTTCGTTAACAAAACCCTCGCCGGCGGCGGATATTCGCTCCGCACCGGCGAGCGGCCAAAAACAGTGCCGATCGCTCTGATAAGGCGGTCTGACGCACGCATTGACCTGCTTATCGACGGTGCATTCAGGAGCTAGCATGAACAAGAAAAGACGCGCAGTGCCGGGGGTTCATCCCTATGACGGCCCGGCCGGCGGCTGGGGCGCGCTGAAAGCCACCGCCATCGCCGTTCGCACTCAGATGGATGCCCTCGATGCCCCGGCGACGCTGCTGCGCACCAACCAGCCGGACGGTTTCGACTGCCCGGGCTGCGCATGGCCGGACAAAGAGCACAAGTCGACCTTCCAGTTTTGCGAGAATGGCGCCAAGGCGGTGACCTGGGAAGCGACCAGCAAGCGCGTTACCGCCGAGTTTCTGGCGGCCAATACGGTCAGCTCCCTGCTGGCGAAAAGCGATTTTGAGCTCGAGGGCTACGGTCGCTTAACCGATCCGCTGGTCTACGATCGCGCCAGCGACACCCTGCGCCCGGTCTCCTGGGAGCGCGCCTTTGCGCGAATCGGCGAGATTGTCAGCGGCATGCAGCCGGATGAGGTCGAATTTTACACCTCCGGCCGCGCCTCCAATGAAGCCGCTTATCTGTTCCAGCTCTACGCCCGCGAGCTGGGCACCAACAACTTCCCGGACTGTTCCAATATGTGCCACGAGGCAACCAGCGTCGGGCTGCCGCAGTCCATTGGCATTGGTAAAGGGACGGTATCACTGGATGATTTTGACAAAACCGAGCTGGTCATTTCCATCGGCCACAACCCGGGAACCAACCACCCGCGAATGATGGGAACCCTGCACGAGCTGTCGCGGCGCGGGGTGCCGATAATTGTCCTCAATCCGCTAAAAGAGCGGGCGCTGGAGCGTTTTGCCGACCCGCAGAACGTGATCGAAATGGCGACCTACAGCTCAACCAACATCGCCTCAACCTATTTCCAGGTCAAGGCCGGCGGCGACGCCGCGGCGCTGAAGGGCATTGCCAAGGCGCTGCTGGAGATGGATGACGATCTGGATAATGTCCTCGACAGCGCTTTTATTGCCGAACATACGCAGAACTTTCCCGCCTTTGCCGACGATCTGCGCCTGACCAGCTGGCACGACATCGAGCGTGAATCGGGCCTGACCCGCGACGACCTGCAGCGCGTCGCCGCGGCCTATGCTAAATCCAACGCCACCATCGTCACCTACGGCATGGGGATCACCCAGCATAACAAGGGCACCTCAAACGTGCGCCTGATCGCCGACCTGCTGCTGATGCGCGGCAATATTGGCAAACCGGGTGCCGGGATCTGTCCGCTGCGCGGGCACTCCAACGTGCAGGGCAACCGCACCGTTGGGATCACCGAAAAGCCGAGCGCCGGCTTCCTCGCCAGCCTGCAGCGTGAGTTCGGCTTTGTTCCGCCGCAGGCGCATGGCCACGATGCGGTGAAGGCGCTGGAGGCGATGATTGCGGGGAAATCGAAGGCGCTGCTGTGCCTCGGCGGCAACTTTGCCGTCGCCATGCCCGATCGTCAGCAGGCCTTCCCGGCGATGCAGGGGCTGGAGCTGAGCGTACACGTTGGTACCAAGCTCAACCGCTCGCATCTGCTGGTGGCTAAAGAGACCTATATTCTGCCCTGTCTGGGACGAACCGAGCTCGACCTCCAGGAAAGCGGCCGTCAGTCGATTACCGTTGAGGATTCGATGTCGATGGTCCACGCCTCGTCGGGTAAGCTGAAGCCGGCCTCGCCGCAGCTGCTCTCCGAGCCGGCTATCGTGGCCGGGATGGCGATGGCGACGCTGGCGAACACCAAAGTTGACTGGCTGGCGCTGGTGGCAAACTACGATCGCATCCGCGAGCTGATTGAGCGTACCGTTCCCGGCTTTGAAAACTACAATCAGCGCATTCGTCATCCGGGCGGCTTCCGCATGCCGCTGCCGCCCACCGAGCGAGTCTGGCCGACGCCAACGGGCAAAGCGATGTTCTCGGTTTTCCACGGCGTTCATGAAAACGTGCAGGTGGACGGGGAGGACGTGATGCGCCTGGTGACGCTGCGCAGCCACGACCAGTACAACACCACGATTTATGCGCTCGATGACCGCTATCGCGGCGTCTTTGGCCGCCGCGACGTGCTGTTTATGAACGAGCAGGATATGGCAAATATGGGGCTGGAGCACGGCGATCGGGTGGATATCAGTACCGCGCTGCCGGACAGCCACCAGCGTCTTGAGGACATTACGGTAGTGGCCTACAGCATCGCGCCGGGCACCGTGGGCGCCTATTACCCGGAGGCTAACGTTCTGGTTCCGCTCAACTATCTTGATCAAGAGAGCGGGACGCCGTCCTACAAATCGGTACCGATTCGCCTGACCCTGCGCTCGAAAGAGATCCTGCCCGTCGCGGGTCTACGCTAACGCCTCCTGCACCTCGTCGTCGGCAGCCGCCGGCGGCGAGGCCCCGCATCAGCGCGGCGTCAGAATAAGCCTGATGCCCAGCGCAACAAAACCCGCGGCAAAGGCCAGGTTCAAACCCCGAAGGATCGCCGGGCGGGTGAGGACGTGGCGGCGCATGGCGGCGGAAAAGGCGCCATAGAGCATAAACACCAGCAGGGTCATCAGCATGAAAATGGCGCTCAGCAGCAGCATATCTTCCGTCGGCGAGGGGGAATCGCTGCGCATAAACTGCGGTAAAAACGCCAGAAAAAAGAGCGGAAGCTTGGGATTAAGCAGGTTTATCAATACCGCGTGAGCGATGATTTTACCCGCGCTCCGCGCGGTGTCTGGCGCGTCGAGGCGCAGCGAGCCGCGCTGCCTGAGTGTTATCCACGCCAGATACAGCAGCCAGGCGACGCCAAGGTAGCGCACGCCCTCAAACGCCAGCGGACTGCCGTGGAGAACGGCAGCCAGCCCGGTTACCGCCGCCAGCATATGAGGAATAATCCCCAGCGTGCAGCCCAGCGCGGCGGCGTAGCTCATTCTGCTGCCGGCGGAGAGCCCGGTAGCAATGGTGTAGAGCGCGCCGGTGCCGGGGGCGACGACAACGATCAGGGAGGTGATAAGAAATTCAGGCGTGATAAGCGACATAGCATGCTCTTCGTTTAGGGAGAAAGAGCCTGAGTATTTCGCAGCGCAGCCGGCGCGTATTGAACAAAATTGCAGGCAGGCTAGCCGATCGCGGAGAGGTAGTATCCCGGCGTCATCCCGAACTGTTTCAGGAAGGCGCGGGTGAAGTGGCTCTGATCGGCGAAGCCCGCCATCAGCGCCGCTTCGGCCAGGCTGTTCCCCTCCGCCAGCAGCCGGCGGGCCAGACGCACGCGGGACTGGATCAGATAGGCGTGCGGGGTGATGCCGGTTGCGCGGGCGAAGCCGCGTATCAGCTGGAAACGGCTGATACCGCAAAGCGCGGCGAGATGCTCGAGGGTTATCTTATTTTCCGGCGCATCGTCGAGATACTCTTTTGCCAGAGCGATGCCCGGCGAGCCGGGCTCTACCGGGGGCTTCACCAGCAGGTGGCGGCGGGAGATCTGCATCAGGCAGAGAAGAAAGGCTTCCTCTACGGCGCCGCCGTCGGGGGACGCGGCGCGGATTTCGCTGAACATGCGCGCCATCAGCCCATTCAGCCGAGGATCTTCAACCACCGGGCGCAGGATAATATCCTCCGCCTTTGAGCCCACGGGGAGCGCCTGTTCGACCAGCAGGGGATCGATATACAGCATCTGCCAGCCGCGAGGGCCGTGCAGCGGCGCGCCGTCGTGAATCTCGCCGGGGTTGACCATAATGACGTTGCCGGCAGCGGCGTCAACTTTGCCGATATGGCTCCACGAACGCTGGGCGCCGTGGGTAAAAACGCCGATGCCGAACCGGTCGTGAGAGTGGCGGGAGAAGCTGTGCTCGGTGAGTAGCGACAGCGCTTCGAGCCCGGCGACCGGAACTTTGTGCTGCTGAACCTGATGTACATAGCGCTTCACCTTGCCCCTCCGTTTACCGATAGCCCTGTACCCAGTCTGGCAGCCTCAGCCCTGAAATCAAGCGCGCGACGCGCTTGGCGGCGCCGGCGGCTGGCATTTCCCGGCCTTAAAATAACATTTAGCTAACATATTTGCGCTACACTAGCGCTCTGTATCGCGCCGGCGCACCTTTGTGCGCGGGCGCAAATAGCGTGGATCAATCATGGATATAAAACAACTCAAGTATCTGATCGCCCTCGATCGGACCCGCCATTTTGGCCAGGCGGCGGCGGCCTGTCATATCACCCAGCCGACGCTCTCGATGCGCATTCGCAGCCTGGAAGAGGAGCTGAATCTCGTGCTGATCCAGCGCGGGCAGCGCTTCGAGGGCTTTACCCCCGAAGGGGAACGCATTCTGGCATGGGCGCGGGCGCTGCTCGCCGCCCACGACGGGCTGGAGGCGGAGGCGGCCATTTGCCGCGGGCAGATGGTTGGCCAGCTGCGGGTCGGCATGGTGCCGCTGGCCAGCCTCAATCCGATGCAGCTGATTAAGCCCCTGAGCGAGAAGTATCCCGAGCTGCAGTTTAGCCTGCTGTCGCTGACCTCGGAGCAGATTATCGACGGCGTGAGCCGTAACCAGCTCGACCTCGGGATCTGCTATCTGCACCACGTCGATAGCCAGCTTTTCAACGTCCAGTGGCTCCCGGCGACCCGGATGGGGCTGCTGCACGATAGGCGCCACTTTCAGTTCGCTGCGGGGATCCCCGACTGGGATACGCTGGCCGCATTGCCGCTCGGCTTTCTCACCAAAGGGATGTACTACCGCGAATCGATCGAAATGAGCTTTAAGGGCAAAGGGCTGTCGCCGAAATACGTCTTTGAAAGCGACTCCACGTTCCAGATCATACAGGCGGTGCAGGCGGGCATCTGCTGCGCCATTATGCCGCTCAACAACGGCCTGGAGGCGCTGAGCGACAACCTGGAGATTATCCCGATAGCCGAAACGGCAGTGGATTCGATGCTGGCGCTGATTATGCGCAATCAAGAGCCGGTGTCGTCGCTGGCGGAAAAATGCTTCGCCGACGCGCAGGCGATATTTGGCTAATTCTTTAGCAGAATAGAATGTATGAATTAACGCTTCGGGGAGATGGGGGCGTTAATTCATATCATCGCACAACCGTTGCGTAATTAATTACAGCCGTAGGCGGCTATTCTGCCATAAAGATCCTGGAACGACTCTTGCGTCAGTACATCACCCCGCAGCACCGAAACGGTAAAATGAAAGAACGGCGTGAAGATGATATCCATGTCGTTATATTCTTGCTGTTTTAAACCGCAGGCTGCATACAGCCTGCCTGCCAGCGTTGTTGATGGGGAACGAGCGATCTCGAGCAGCTTCCCCGTAGCGTCCGGAGATGAGGCAACCGTTCTTAACGCCTGCTCGCCGGCGCTTTTATGCGCGATAAAGCCGTTATAACCGGTGGAAAAATACTGCGTGCTGGCGATCGTTTTTACCGCATCAGGTAATTCAATCTTCGCGCTGACTGACTCAGCCGAGCCAGCTATTAATAGCGTAATAAGTAATCGTATAATGAGTCTTGATTTTTTAAGCATCGGGCTTGAGCCATAAATAATTCATTGGACATCTATAGCACGTGAAAAAATAGCGATCAATGAATAGCGTTAATTATCCGTTCTGCCATTCATATTTATCAGGTCCATGAATGTATTGTTTTTATTATATTGGTGACCGAGGTTTTATCAATCAAGACACAGGCTTGCCGTTGCCGCCGGAAGCGTCCCGGCGGCAAGGCGTATGGCTAGATTTTTTCGAGGCTGATACCGCGGGTTTTCGGCCCAAAAATACCGACCGAGAGCATCACCATCAGCATGCTGGCCACGATAAAGCTAATCACTCCCGGCGCACCGGCGTACTGCAGAATGATGCCGATCAGAATGCTGGTGATGGCCGTCGAGAGGCGGCTGAACGAATAGCAGAAGCCGACCGCCCGGGCGCGAATGTGGGTCGGGAACACCTCGGCCTGATAGGCGTGATAGCTGATGGTCAGCCAGGCGTTGGACCAGGTGATCATAAAGCCGCAGATAACCAGCATCACCGGACTATTCTGCAGGGCGAAAAGGGTGCCGAACACCACCGTCATCAGCGCGGAGAGCACGATCTGCCATTTGTTCTCGAAGCGGTGAACAAAGCGGGTGCAGAACAGGCAGCCAATCGGATAGGCGAGGGTAATGAAAAAGGCGTACAGCAGGCTGTGGGTGATGCTCGCGCCCTGGCCCGACAGCAGCGCCGGCAGCCAGTTGCCGAAGCCAAAAAAGCCGATCGCCTGGAAGAAGTTCATGACCATCAGCATGATGGTGCGTTTGCGATACTCCGGCGCCCAAATCTCCTTAAAGGTGCCGGTCTGCGTTTTCTCGGTCCCGGCCTCCGTGCGGTGCTGCGGCGAGGGGGCAATACCGCAGCGCTGCTCCATCTCACACATCACCGCATGGGCGTCGTCGTTGCGGCCTTTGACTTCCAGCCAGCGGGCCGATTCCGGCAGCTTCTTGCGGATGACCCAGATAACCAGCGAGCAGAGCGCGCCGAAGATAATGACCCAGCGCCAGCCGCTCAGGCCGAACAGGGTGATGGGTACCAGCATCCATGACATCAGCGCTACGGCGGGCACCGAGAGAAACTGAATGAAAAAGGCAAAGGCGAAGGCTTTGTTGCGCAGGTGGGTGGGAACCCATTCGCTTAAGTAGGTACCGCTGGTGACCAGCTCAATTCCCAGGCCAATGCCGACGAGGAAGCGGAAGAAAATAACCCCCTCCGCGCTGCTCTGAAAGGCCATCAGCAGCGAGAATATGCCGTACCAGGCGAGCGCAAACATAAAGGTCAGGCGGCGGCCGAGCTTATCCGCCAGCGGCGCGAGGAGGCTGGCGCCGATAAACAGGCCGAAAAAGGTCGCCGAGGCGAAGGCGGCCTGATCCGATATGCCGAAAATGCCCTGCTCGCCGACGTGAAAGATATTCTCCGCCAGCAGGCCGGTGCTGATGTACCCGGTCTGAAAAAGATCGTACAGCTCAAAGAAACCACCGAGCGCCAGCAGGGTGATAAACGACCACAGGCCGAAGGAGGCAGGCAGGGCATCGATGCGGCTGGTCAGGCTGGGGTGGGGCTGTCCTGCGGGGGCAAAGGGCGCATCCCCCAGAACGTGGGTGGTAGACATATTATTATTTTCCTCAGATAAAATGTTTGCCTGCTAATGTTAATTGATTGTTAATAGTATTAAATTTTTAATCGCCCGCTCTATATCCATTCTTCAGATGGATATCTGGTTAATTTTCTCAGAGGTTGGGGAATACGCTGGTTTTTCGCGATCGGGCGGCGCGGATTTGAATGAAATGACTAACGGGCCGCAGGATCGGGTTCGGGTGGAGAAGATGGGATAGGGGTACGGCGTCGCGAAGCGTATCGATGTCGTTATCAACGTCGTTACCGATGCCGTTATCGATGACGCCCGGCGTAAACGCCACCGGCGGCGGACGGGGGATGACGCATCCACACTCATTGCGTCCAGGCGTTTACTTTAAGCGGATATCGCTCTCTTTCGCCCACTTTCTTAAGCGTCCGCAGGCATTCGCATAAGGTGAGGACGTGTTAAACGAGATCATTCGCCCCATCGTCCATTTTGTGTACCAGGGTTTAGCGTACAACATGTCATCGCTGCGCTCGTCAATCAGCTGGACTATCTCATTTTTTACCGTCTGCAGCTCAGCGATTAGCGAGCCGTAGCTTAACTCCCTGTAGTCTGAGTAAAATTTTTGCGCCAGAAGGCCAAGCTGATTCCATTTATAGCCGGTCTCCGGAAAATCGACGGCGAGCCCTTTTGCATCAGAAACGATCCATTTTACGACCAGCGCATTCCATCCCAGCAGGTACGAAACGAGGTCATGAACGCTCATCTGGCTGCCTTTGGCGTGCCCATCCATTGCGCGCTCTGCGGTAAGCTCTGCCGGTATGGCATGCAGGTAGCCGATTAATTTGTCGAAGTTTTTATCGATAGCGCTCAGTAATTCAGATTTTGTTTGCGGCACGCTCATAAAGAATTCCCCCTCACGTAAGTTTGGTATACGCGCATTAAGACAAGTTCCCGGCTCGTTAAGGGGATAGTAGCGCTGAAAATAAGCCTGGGGGCACGCTGAGGTCACGCATTTGCCAATGCGTGACCTTTCTTTCCCCGGCGCTGTGGCCTATTTTGCGTCCTCTCGCTGCGGAGGGAGCGCCTGCAGTATTCTGCTGGCCTCAGCTTCGCTCAGCGGATAGTCAAAAAAGCGCTGATAAAAGTCGCGGGTGACCGCGAGCATATCAATATCGGCGAAGCGCTGAGGCTGGAGCTGCTTTGCCGCCCACTGAATTTGCAGCGCGCTTTCGGTCCCGTAGCGATCCCAGGGGAAAACCCCCGCCGGGTTTTGCAGCACCCGGTGATTTTTGACCGCCCGCAGGGTGGAGAAGAGGTCACGATAGGCGGAGTGGGCTAAATCACCGCAGCCCGCGCCAAGGATAATCACATCCGGCTGCCAGGCGAGCACCTTTTCCGGCGAAATCTCCTGCATATTGCCTTCGATCCCGACGGCCGCGTTCTGCCCGCCGGCCAGGCGGATCCAGGTGTCGATCAGCGTATGGCCGCCGTCGACCTTCAGCGGCTTCAGCGACTGGATATGCAGCACGCGCGGGCGTTCGGCGTCGGTCAGCGCGGCGGTGCGCTGGCCGATACGTGCGATAGCCTGCTGTAAATAGCGGTTGTAGGCCTCGGCTCTGGCCAGCGCCTGCGGCGTCCCGAGCACCTCGGCGGTGGTGGTGACGGAACGCGCCAGCGACGGGTAATCGGTAAAGCTCATCTCCATGACCGGCAGACCGGCTTGGTGATACGCTTCGGCATCGCCGTTGCCCCGGGCGACAAACACCACCTCGGCCCCGCGCGCCAGCAGCGCCTCGCTGGTGAAGTGCGGGCCGCGGCTGATAAGCGCCTGGTTGAGGCGGGGAGTGAGGTGAAACATCCACGGGCGGCTGTCCGGTCGATTTACCGTCGCGACGATGGTATCGCCCGCGCCGAGGGTCATCAGCAGCGAGTGGTGGGCAAACCACCCCTCGGCGATACGATCAACGCGATCCGGCAGCGTGACGCTACGTCCGGCATCGTCCGTCAGCTGGCGGCTGGCGAGAGCCGGAAACGCGAGCCAGGCGCAGAGTACAGCGGCAGCGATTTTTTTCATTATGATCCTTAGAAATCAAACTGTACCGAGGCCGTCGCTTCGCGCGGCGCGCCGAGCTGCGCGCTGGCGTAGCCGGCGCCGGTGTAGCCGGTAAGGGCGCCCGGAACGATATTGGTCCAGTAGCGGCGGTTGGTCACGTTAGTGACTGCTAACCGGAAGGTGGTGTCGGTCCCGAACAGCCGGGTGCGATAGTTGCTGCCGATATCCACCGTGGTATAGCTGCCGACCCAGCCGTCGTTGGCGCTATCGGTGGCTCGGCGGCCGACGTAGCGAACGTTGCTGTTCATGTCCAGCCCCGGAAGCGCATCGATGCTGTAAATCACCAGCATATTGGCGGTGAAGCGAGGCAGGCCGACCACCTGTTTGCCGTCAGCGCTGGCGCTGGCGGTATTGTGCAGACGCGGGTCGAGCCAGGTGCCGCCGCCGAACACGCGCAGAGCGGGCGTGATGCGGCCATCGGCCATCAGCTCCAGCCCGCGGTTTTTTTGCGTTCCGTCTTCGGCGAAATCACCGCTGTCGTTGGTGTAGGCAAACGGGCGCTCGGCCTGGAACAGCGCTGCGGTGAGCAGCAGATCGTTATGCACCGCGTACTTGGCCCCGGCTTCAAGCTGGCGGCTGCGGTAGGGACTGAGAACCTCGCCGGCGTTATTGGCGCCGGCCGGGGCGGTGTCGCCCTGCTGCATGCTGTTGGCCCAGGTGGTATAGAGCGTCAGATTATCGACCGGCTTATACATCAGGCTTGCGGATCCGCTGGTACCGCGGTCATCGTGGCTGCTGCTGCGCTGGCTGCTCTTGCCGTAGTTGTCGACGGTAAACAGGCTTTCGCTGCCGGAGAGCAGCAGGCTCCACTGCGGGCTGAAGGTCAGGGTATCGTTGAGCAGAAAGACGTGCTGGGTGGTGGTCGCTGAATGATAGCGATCGGTGAAGTCCGGATAATCCGGGCGCTCGTAGTCAGGGCTGTCGTCGAGGGTCGAGCTGCCGAGCTTTTGCGTCCCGCCATCGCGGGGGTTGTAGTTCTTCCACACGAAGCCGCGTACCCCCATCGCCAGGTCATGCTGCAGCCAGCCGGTGTCAACGCTGCCGGTCAGGTTGGCGAGATAGCTATTGATGGTAAAGCGGCTGGCGGCGGAGTTTGAGGTGGTGGTGGTATAGCTGCCGTTATTATCGGTTAAGGTGTTGGTGACGGTGGTGGATTCGCGATCCGCAATCTGGCGCAGGACGCCAACGTCCAGCAGCCAGTTGCCGTCAAAGTCGTGTTTGATATGCAGGCTGCCGGTGGTCGTGGCGTCGTCGTTGCCGGCGTAATACTGGCCGTACTTGCTTTTGGTCGGATCAAGCGGCGACGGGAAACGGGTGCCTTTGGCTAAAGCAAAGGAGCCGGGCAGCCCCTTTTGATAAAAGTGATAGTAGCTAAAATTGCTCTCGAGAACCGTCTGGTCGGTGAGCTGAAAATCGAGCGCCAGACCCGCGTACTGGTTGCGTTGACGGCTGCCGTGGGTGTAGCCGTTGCCGTCCTGGCTCATCAGGTTCAGGCGATATTTTACCCGGTCACCGGCGTCCAGCGGGCCGCTGAGATCCAGCGCGGCGTTGGCGCCGGAGCCGGTTCCGCCGCCCCCCGTGACCCGCCGCAGCGGCACGTCGGTGGCGCGCTTAGAGACGAGGTTAAACATGCCCGCCGGGTTTGCCGGGCCATACAGCGCGCCGGCCATCCCGCTCAGGACCTCAACGCGCTGAAACTGCTCGGCCGGGTACTCGGTGGTGGAGACCACGTTCAGCCCGTCGATGGTGCTGTTCTGCACCACGCTGCCCTGCATGCCGCGGGTCTGCGGACGAACGCCGTCGCCCTGAACCGAGGGCAGGTAGCGATAGATATCCTTCACGCTGCCGGCCTGCACCTGGCGGGTGAGCGAATCCGACAGGGTCTGTACCGACCACGGGACGTCAATCAGCCTGCGTTTGCCGAGGCTGCCAAGCGTCGCCTGCTGTTCGGCGGCGGGCGTGGCGTTATCCAGCGTTTCGGTCGGTGTAGCAGCGGTGACGACCATGGTTTCTGCGGCCTGAAGCGGCAGGGTCATCAGCAGAGAGGAACAGGGGATCATCCCGGTTAATAGAACGAGTTTATATGAGCGCATTGAGTTAATTTCAGACGAATGAAAACGGAATGAGGCGAGAAAGATCTCGCCTCTGTCTGAAGGGTACGGTTTTTATTTGTATGACAAAAAGATAGGGCCATTCGCTATGTATGTCAATATATAACGAATGGTTTCTTTACTTAATAAAAACGAGGCCGGGCAGAAGGTCGCCCGATTTTCAGGCCTGCTGATAGACCATTCGGTAACCGCCGTCGACGGCCTTAAGCCGGGCAAAGCCGGCGCTGGCGAGGTGCATGCCGGCAATCAGCCACTGCTCGCTGGCCGCCTGCGCCAGAATACGTCTCCGGGTCTCTGCCGCCTCGGCGGGGTCGGCGTCAAAGGCGATGGCGACGGCCGGCAGGGCCGACTGAATGTGCGGAAAATGTACAATGTCGCCCCAGATCAGCAGGGGCTTATCCCAGGCAGCGATACGAAACCCGCTGTGACCCGGCGTGTGCCCGGGCAGCCAGACCGGGCGAATGCCGGGGAGTACCTCATCGTCCGTTAGCAGGTTGACCCGCGCCTCATAGGCCGCAAGGGTACGGCGAAACAGCGTGAAATTGCCCTGAACCCGCTCGCTGGCCCGCATGAACAGGGCGTCATCCTGCCAGTATGCGACCTCGCGGGTGTGCAGATGCAGCCGGGCGTTTTTATAGACGGCCTCGCCGTCGGCATCGAGCAGCCCGCCAATATGGTCGGGGTGGCCGTGGGTCAGCAGGATCGTATCGACGTCGGCGGGCACGATGCCCAGCTGGCGAAGGCGCTCTGGAAGCTCACCTCCGGCGTTATTCCGCCCGCCGGTGCCGGCATCGACGAGGATTGTGCGTCCCCGGCCGCGGATCAGATAGGCGTTGATATTCAGCGTCTGCGGGTCGGCTATTCCGGCCGCGCGCTGCCTTTCATCGGCTTCTGCCGGATCAATGCCGGAGAGGATGCCGAGGCTGACGGACATATTCCCGTCGCTTAGCGCGGTCACCCGATAATCGCCAACCCGACGGCTGATGGCGTTAATTATGCTCATGAACGCCTCCCTGGTGGGGATACAGCTGGTCGGTTAGCGGCTGGTACAGGCAGATGTCGGCGGTAGCGGCGAGCAGGCGGGCCTTGTCTGGCGGAATGACGTACGCCAGCCGGCCTTCAGGGGCGCTATCCAGACCGGCGGCCCGCAGCCGCCACGGCCGGTAGCCCAGCTCGCGGTCAAGAACATCGAGGGGCCGCGCGGCGAGCAGCAGGATCTGCTCTGCAGACACCGCCGGAGCCGGCTCCGCGCACTGATAAAGACCGCGTCGCCAGTCGCCGATGTTGGCCTGCCACTGCGCAAAGCTGCCGCCGCCCTTGAGGCGGTACTCCGCGCCCGTGAGGACCGCGGCGTCGCGAACGGTGTGAATGGCCAGCCACGCCGGACAGCCCGGGGTGAGGGCCCTGAAGCGCTGGGAGGTGCTGAAGCCGTCAACGCTCAGCAGCGCCGGTAGCTTCACCCGGGTGTAAAAATCATTCCATTCGGCTTCGCTGATCGGGTCGGTATAGGTGCATTCAACGGTATAAAGCATAAACGGGCCTCTGCATGAAGGTGAACAGCGCATTGCTGATATTTCATCATGTTACTGGCTGTATTTAGCCGCCTGAATCGATATTATCTCATCGTGTAGTGACATTTCGTCACTGAGCGTACTCATATCCAGGGGCGTAATCATGCGAAGAAAACTGCCCAGCAGCGCGTCGTTACAGGCGTTTGACGCGGCGGCAAGGCACGGTAATTTTGCCCGCGCCGCGGAGGAGCTCTCCCTGACCGAAGGTGCCATCAGCCGGCAGATTGGGCGACTTGAAGCCCTGCTGAACTGCCGATTGTTCGACCGCACCGGCACCCGCGTACGGCTGAACCCCAACGGTGCGCGCTATGCCCACCGGGTGCGCGAGACGCTTGAGCGCCTCGACCGGGACACCCAGTACTTAACGGGAATGGCCGACGGCTGCCGCAGCCTCGAGATCGCCGCGCTGCCGACCTTCGCCAGCCGCTGGCTGATCC
>NZ_JAQGFU010000098.1:0-17315 GCF_030078455.1 Klebsiella sp. Ech2A
GATCTGGGGCATTGCGCGTGGAACCCTGCACACCCGCCTGGTTGGCGGAACGGTGGCCATGTTTGAACGCATGATGGCCGGTGATATCAAGGCCTGCTGGATAATTTGCACCAATCCCGTGGCAACAGTATCCAACCGCAAGAATGTGATTGCCGGCCTGCAAAAGGCTGAGCTGGTTATCACTCAGGATGCGTCTGGACACCGAAACGAACCGTTATGCCGACATTTTACTTCCCGCAGCGCTCTGGGCCGAGGCGGAAGGCGTGATGATCAATTCAGAACGTAACCTCACGCTGATGCAAAAAGCCGTTCCGCCTCCCGGGCAGGCCTTACCCGACTGGCTGATTATCGCCCGCGTTGCCTGTGAAATGGGTTTTGCTGACGCCTTCAGCTATACCTGCGCCGAAGAGGTGTTCGAGGAAATTAAACGATTCTGGAATCCCGGGACCGGCTATGACATCCGCGGCGCAAGCTACGACCGGCTGCGCGAAACGCCCTTACAGTGGCCCTGCCCACCGAACGATGAAGCAAATCGCCATCCTGTTCGCTACCTCAATGAGGGGATCAGCCAGACACTCAAGGTCAGGGAAGACGGTAGCCAACCGAAAATCGCCTTCGCCACGGCGAGCGGGAGGGGCGTATTCTTCCCTCGTCCTTACGGTAACCCGGCGGAGATGCCCGATGTGGACTTTCCGTTCGTGCTGAATACCGGCCGCCTTCAGCATCAGTGGCACACGATGACCAAAACGGGCAAGATCCCCACGCTGGTCAAACTCAATCCCGGCCCCTTTGTCGAAATCCACCCGGAAGACGCGGCTGCCTTAGGCGTCAGGGATAAAGATCGCCTTGAGATCCGCTCCCGTCGGGGGCGAGCCATATTACCCGCGGTGGTGACAGATCGCGTCCGCGCCGGGAACTGCTTTGCGCCCTTCCACTGGAATGACGCCTACGGCGAAAATCTCGCCATTAATGCCGTCACCAGCGACGCCATCGATCCCCTGTCACAGCAGCCTGAATTCAAGTACAGCGCCGTTGCGCTCATCCGCCTTGAGTCCGAACCTGATGCGGGCGTCTCTCAGCCCGCAGGCGACGCCACGCCACAAGGTACCGTTGCGGCCATGGCCGATATGCTGAGTGAAGGTACCGATCCTGCCGCCATTTCTGCAAGAGAGCACCATATTATGCAAATCAATACCCTGGCCCGACTACTTAACATTGACAGCGCTCCGGTTCCGGTGCTCGAACCCCACGAACAGCTGTACCTGCAGGGATTCCTCACGGGCCTGCGCAGTAGCGAACAGGAGCAAAAGGGGGGCGTTGTGCCATCCTTGCCGCTGACGGCGCCGCTTACCCCCGCCAAACGTATGCTGATAGACGGCATTCTGGCCGGGCTATTTTCCCGCAGCTGGCTTCCCGGCGCAGGTGCGGATACCCCGCTCCTGGCCGCGGGCCATTCGCCTGCTTCCCTTTTACCTGCGGCCCCGGCGGAAACCGAGCTTACCGTCATCACCGTGCTGTGGGCTTCTCAGACCGGCAATTCAGAGACTTTTGCTGCCCAGTGCGCTGAACGTCTCAAGGGAGAGGGGCGTCTGGTCAGGCTGACCTGCATGGATACCTGTCGAGTTGACGATCTTCCGCCGCGGGGATATCTGTTATTCGTAACCAGTACGTTCGGTGACGGAGACCCGCCCGATAGCGGCGCGGCGTTCTGGCAGGCGCTGGGAGGCTGTAACGCCGGCAGGTTTAAAGACATCTCTTACTCTGTTCTGGCCTTCGGCGATTCAAGCTACGACCAGTTCTGCGGCTTTGGCCGCAAACTTGATACCCGCATGGCAGAACTGGGGGGACGACGCCTCGCCGCAAGGGTCGACTGCGAACCTGATTACCAGCAGGCGGCCAACGCCTGGCTTGCCGCAGTAGACCTGGCGCTGGCCGCGCCGGCCGCAGAATCCAGCAGAAAACTGACGATACTGTGGGCCTCACAGACGGGCAATGCTGAAGGCTACGCTAGCGAGTGCGTAAAGCAGTTTGAAAGCGATGGCTGGGAGGTGAAGCTGCACAGCATGGACGCCTGCGGGCTGGAGCAGATCCCGGAGAATTCCCCCCTTCTTCTGTTAACCAGCACCTTTGGCGATGGCGATCCGCCGGACAACGCCATCTCGTTCTGGCAGGCGCTGGCATCCGATGCGGCATCCAGGCTGAAGTCCAACCCGTACGCCGTGCTTGCTTTTGGCGATTCAAGCTATGACCAGTTCTGCGGCTTCGGGCGTAGGCTCGATGAAAGGCTGGAGGCGTTAGGCGCGCCGCGTCTTACGGCCCGCGTCGATTGCGAACCTGATTATCAGGTTCGCGCATCCGGCTGGACGATGACGGTGCGGGACGCGCTAAGGTCATTTTCCCAGGCCCCGCGGCCCCTGCCAGCCGGCGGCGTGCTGGCAACGTCAGGCAACGATAACGGCATATTAAGCGACCGGCCCGTACAGCAGGTCGTTCAATCCCCGTACGGCAGGCTGAATCCTCTACGCGCTCGCCTTTTGCAAAATCGAGAGCTCAATACGACCGGATCCGGTAAAGAGACGCGCCAGTTTGTTTTCGATCTCAAGGGGTCGGGCCTGAGCTATGAGGCAGGGGATGCCCTGGGCGTATGGCCAACGAATTGCCCTGGTCTGGTGGAGGAGATGCTCACCGCGATGAATATTTCCGCATCAGAGACCGTTGCAGTGAATGACCTGGGAGAGATGTCGGTGATCGAGGCGATGTTGCACCACCATGAAATAGCAAAGCTGACGCCCGATATCCTGGGGTTTATCCGGGACCGCTCAGGCAGCCAGGAGCTGGCGGAGCTGCTTAAACCTGAACGCGCGCCGGACCTTAAAAAGTGGCTGTGGGGGAAACAGATTGTCGATCTTGTGCAAGCGTTTCCCGTTCAGGCTACGGCTCAGGAATGGATGACGACGCTCCGACGATTACAGCCCAGGCTGTATTCGATCTCTTCCAGCCCAAAGGTGCAGACCGATGAAGTTCATTTGACCGTTTCAACCGTTCGCTACGACTATAAAGGCCGGCGCCGGGGAGGGGTCTGCTCGACGTTTTTGGCCGATCGGGCGGCAGAGGTCGAAATACCGATTTTCGTCCAGAAGTCAGCGCATTTTCACCCTCCGTCAGGCAAGGATACTCCCATGATAATGGTTGGGCCTGGAACCGGAGTTGCGCCGTTTCGCGGCTTTCTGCACGAGCGCCGCGCGCGGGGAGACAGCGGCCGCAACTGGCTGTTCTTCGGTGAACAGCATGCCGAAACTGATTTCTATTATCGCGATGAGCTGCTGGCAATGCGCGAGGAGGGCTTTCTCAGCCAGCTCAGCCTGGCATTTTCCCGGGATCAGGAGAAAAAAATTTATGTTCAGGATCGTCTCCGTGAACAGGGCGCGCAGCTCTGGTCCTGGCTACAGGAGGGGGCGCACTTCTATGTCTGCGGTGATGCCAGCCGGATGGCCAAAGATGTGGATACCGTGCTCAGGGAAGTCGTTCAGGAGCATGGCGGTCTGAGCGCCGATGCGGCAAGTGATTATGTGGTCCAGATGTCAAAGGAGAAGCGCTACGTCAGGGATGTCTATTAAATAAAGACCGGCTCCGGCAGCCGCTATCAAACAGTGGACTGCCGGAGCGAATGAAAAAAATAGCGTGGACCTTTTGTGTGCTAAACCCAGTCAGAGGGAACCCTTCAACGAATTGGTTTTATTTATCATCGCTATCGTAAGGCATACCATTCTTTATGTTTCAGCGGGTTAGCCATAGCTCCCAGAATATCAGATAGCACGTTCACGGTAATGACCAGCGCGCCGATAACCATCACGCCCGCCGAGATGGCGGCGTAATCCTGCTGACGGATAGCGTTGATCAGCCAGCGGCCCAGCCCCGGCCAGCTGAAGACCATTTCGGTGATCATCGCCAGCGTCAGCATGGTGGCAAACTGCAGCCCCAGGCGCGGAATAACCGGCGGCAGGGCGTTATGCAGCACGTGACGAAGTACAATTGTCCGCCGCGACACGCCGCGGGTGGCGGCGGCCTTCACGTAGTTGGTGTCGTACACTTCGCTGGTGCTGATGCGCATCAGGCGAATCACTTCGGTGGTTGGCGCCACGGCAAGGGTCAGAACCGGCAGCACCATGTGGCGTGCGGCGCTGACGATCATTTCATGACGCCACGGTGAGTCGGACAGCCAGGCGTCGATCAGCGCAAACCCGGTCACCGTTTTGACCTCGTAGAGCAGATCGAAACGCCCGGAGACCGGGAACCAGCCCAGCGTCAGGGAGAAGAACAGCGTCAGCAGCAGCGCCAGCCAGAAAACGGGAATCGAAAAGCCGAGCAGCGCCAGGGCGCTAATCAGGGTATCGGGCCACTTGTTACGCATAATGCCGGCCAGCATACCGACGGGGATCCCCACCAGCAGCGCAAAGCCAAAGGCGAGAATGCACAGCTCCATGGTGGCCGGGAAGACCTCTTTCAGCTGCTGTGAAATCAGCTGGCCATTGATGCTGGAGACCCCGAAATCCCAGTGCAGCAGCCCGGTGAACCAGAACTGCCAGGCATTCCACAGCGATGCGCCCTGTAGCGGAGCGTGCGGCGTAAAGTAGCTCAGGCTGAAGCCGACGAAGGTCAGAAAAAAGAGCGTGACCAGCAGTAACAGCAGGCGTCGCAGGGTAAAAATGATCATGGTTTTTTCACCTCATCTTTTTTGACGTCGTCTTTTTGCACATCGTCTTTCTTCTCCCGCGAAACGCCGGCAAAGGAGGCGTTACCAAACGGGCTCAGGATCAAACCTTTCATATCATAGCGGTAGGCCTGTAAACGCAGCGACGAGGCGAGCGGCAGCACCGGCAGTTCGCGGGCCAGAATATGCTGCGCCTCCTTATAGGCCTCAATGCGCGAAGCCAGCTGCTGGGAGGTTAACGCCTTTTGCAGCACCTCGTCGAACTCGCGGTTGCACCAGTGGGCGAAGTTGGTCTGCGAGGCAATCGCCGCGCAGCTCAGCAGCGGGCGGAAAAAGCTGTCCGGATCGTTACTGTCCGTAGCCCAGCCGGAAAGGGTCAGGTCGTGGTTCATATCCATCAGCCTCGCCTCCTGAAAACGTCCCTCAACCGGCACAATGATCACCTTCACGCCGATCTGCGCCATATCGGCCTGAATCAGCTCGGCGGTTTTCAGCGGGCTGGGGTTCCAGGCCTGCGAGCTGGTGGGCACCCACAGCCGAAGCGTGAGGTTTTCCAGCCCCAGCGCTTTGAGCCGGGCGCGGGCGGCGGTCGGGTTGTATTCGGTTATCTTCGCTTCGTTATCGTAGGCCCAGGAGGCGCGGGGCAGCATCGAGGCGGCGGTTTCCGCGGTGCCGTAATAGATAGATTGCATCAGACGCTGGTTATTGATTGCCAGCGCCAGGGCGTGGCGAACCTGCGGATTATCCAGCGGCGGCCTGGCGGTATTGAACGCCAGCCAGGCAATATTCATCCCAGGACGCAGGGTCAGGCGCAGGCGCGGGTCGTCGCGCAGGATAGTCAGCTGGCTGGCGGCGGGCCAGGCCAGCACGTCGCACTCGCCGGTCAGCAGCTTCGACAGGCGGCCGGTGCCGCCGGAGCCGAGATCGACCACCACCTGCGGCATCAGCGGTTTGCCGCGCCAGTAGCCGGGGTGACGCTGCAGGCGAACGTACTGACCCGAGCGATACTCTTCCAGCTGGAACGGGCCGGTGCCCACCGGCTGGCGGTCGAGCTGCTCCTGACGATCGCTTTTGGTTAACTGAGCGGCATACTCTGCGGACATAACGGATGCGTAGTGGGTGGCCAGGTGCCAGAGGAACGAGGCGTCCGGGCGCTTCAGGCGGAACTCGACAGTCTGGTTATCGAGCTTGCGCACGCTTTCGACGCTGTCGGCGAACTGCAGGCTGTCGAAATAGGGGAAGCTGCTGCCGTTAACGTTGTGCCACGGATGGTCGCGATTAAAAATACGGCTGAAGGTGAAAATGACGTCGTCGGCATTAAAGGCGCGGCCGGGCTTAAACCACGACGTCGTCTGGAAGGCCACGTGGCTGCGCAGGTGGAAGCGGTAGGTGGCGCCGTTGTCCAGCACCTCCCAGCTTTCGGCCAGTTCGGGTACCAGACGGTAGGTATAAGGGTCAACGTCGAGCAGGCGGTCGTAGAGCTGGGCCGCCAGGGTATCGACAATCAGGCCGCTGCTGACTTTCTGCGGGTTAAAGGTATTAACCTGGCCGCTAACGCAGTAGACAAAGCCGCTATCGCGAATATCGGCGTGAGCGGGCAGCGCGGGGGCGGCAACGGCCTGGCCGCATAGCATCGATACGGCTGCCAGTAGAGAACATAGTTTCAGGCGCATAGTGGTTTTATGATTCCAGAGCAACGCTCTGTCTTATTAATATTCAATGACATTTCTCATCCCCTTTATCGTCCTGAGACGTCGTTAGCCGCGGTGCCTGGCGGTGAACCGCTCAACGCTCTGGCCCGATCCTGACCGCGCCGGGTTTCACCTTGAGTATATCCCGTAAACCACCCAGGCATTCTCATTCCGGGGCAGGACGACGATAAAAAAGGGTTCAGCATCAGCAGCAAAGCGCCCGGCAGGCGGACGCGCGCCTGGCCAGATAAGGCGATCGGATTCATCTTTCGCTCTGTTGCGGGCCAGCTGCGGGTCAAAAGGCAGAGGGCTGGCGTATTTTTGGACACATTCAGATTCTTTCAATTTTCATGCACGGCACGTCGGGTCATCCGCTCTGGTTGCGCCAGCGGCAAATGCCGCAAAATATAAGGCGCCTGAGTTTGGGTGCGCCGGGCGCAGCCTTGTCTGGTGAGACATGGTATCTTTTTCTGGCTAACTTCTCCAGTTAGCAACGGCTTAGGGCTATGATGACCGGCCGCCGGCGGGACGCTATGGCGGCGGATCCTTGGCTGCCGGATTGCCGGCAGCCAAGAGATATTTCTTCAGCTCGCCGGCGCTCATGGGTTTGGCGTAATACCACCCCTGAACGTTGGCCTGCGGTATTCGCTGTTCAAGAAAGCGTTTCTGATGCTCTTTTTCTACGCCCTCAAAGATGACCTGATTGTGCATATTGCTAAGCAGCGTGATGATGTTATTGAGCAGGGCGGAATTAATTGAGTCCGTACCAATTGACTCCGTAATGGTGCGATCGACTTTTATTTTATCCACCGCCAGTTTTGATAACCAGTCGAGGTTGGAATAACCGGTGCCAAAGTCGTCAAGCGCAATCTGATAGCCTGCAGCGCGGAAGCGGGCAATTTTCTCACCGAGGCTGGCAAGGTTTGCCGTCTGCCTCTCGGTTAACTCGAGGGCGATCAGCTGCGGCGGAATATTAAACTTGTTGCTGACGGTATCGAGATGGTCTTTAAAGGCTTTAGAGAACAGGTCGGAGGAATTGACGTTAATACTCAGGTATATTTTGTGGTTATTTATAACGTCATGCAGCTCATTAATCGATTTTTTGACAACGTAGTGGCTGATTTGGTTAATCACCCCGCGCTTCTCCGCCAGGGGAATAAACACGTCCGGGGGAATAACGCCCAGCTCATTATCTTTCCAGCGTATTAGTGCTTCAACGCCCACCGTTTCTCCGCGCTCCAGCGAGACGATCGGCTGATAGACGATGCTGAACCGATCGTTACGCAGCGCGTACTGGAGCCGGGTGAGGATCGAGCTTTTTTTGCGGATGTAGAGGTTGATGCTGATCGAGAGCAGGACGCCAATCAGCGTCGAGAGTATGAGCGCGGCGGCCTGTATTGCCCAGGGTATATCTGTAATACCGTGCAGGGACATGCCGGAGACCACGCAAAGGTCGTACTCCCTGCTGCAGGCTCTGGATAAGGCGTATTTTTTATAACGCTCGCCGCCGTGCTCGGTGTCATACACCGCCGCGGTCCCGTTGCCGATAAAAAAGATATGCTGGCTGCGATCGTAGTTACCCACGATGGCGCTGACGCTTTTGTTTTCCGGGTCAGAGGTGAAGCGATTGAAGATGAACGGAGAAACGGTGATGGCGAGGTTGCCTTTGGCATAAATGCTGGCTTTGAACTCCTGATTTATTGCTTTATCGAGATACCACGTTCCGCCGCGATAGATAATATCGGCAGGCGCGTTGGTAATATTTTCTGCCGGCGAGAAGGTTCCCCACAGCGCCGAACAGCGCATGCTTTTGCCGTCGATATAGGCAATATCTTTCAGCAGCGATTTAGACCATAAAAGCGCCCGGATGCTGCTGAGATAATCTGCTGAGCAGGGCCGGGTCTGCGATATTCGATCCGCGTCAGCATAAACTTCATCGATTTGTTTTATGACTAAAATAGTTCTGGTTAATATGTTTTTAGAATATTGTTCGGTTTTATTTTTGTCGAAAGTATAAAGCGCCATTTTTGCACAAAGATAGCCAATAAATAAACAAGAGACAGTGCACATAATGGCGATCTTTTTTTCTTTTATGCTCATTTTTTCACCGTGCGATGTTGTGCCTGGTTCCCTGAAATATGCGGCAGGCGCTATGAGTATAATTGCCAATAGCGGCGAAAGGCACCTCCCTTTTTATCAGGGGCACACGGCGGGTATCGGGTTGTATAGGCCAGGTGACGAACGAGGTCCTGCGCCAGATAGGCTGGCGAGAAGGGAAGGCGCGAGATTATGCCGAACGCACAAAACGTGGTGGGGTACTAAATCGGTGCGGATCGCATAACCACTGTCAATCCGCACGGCGTCGCGTACATAAGGCTACGGCAATATTAGAAAAGTGATTGTGGCATATGGGCGATGGCAAACTTCAGCACCTTTTCGCCATCGAAAGATGCATAAGGTAAGCTCTCGATAACGGCAATCTCCTGATGATGGTTCAGCGCGTGGGTGAATTCATTTATTTTATATTGAATGTGGGGCGCGACCAGCACGCAGTCATACGCGGGGGCCACGCTCGGGTAGTTCTCAATACCCACGGCGCTAATTAACAGATCCAGATCCTGCGCATCGGCTATTTTTTGCATTCTTTTCGCTAAAATAGCGGCGGTTTCACCAAACAAGCAGCATATCAGTAACTTTTTCACGGTTTAACCCTCTATGAAGTCCCGTGTTTACCTTATTACGCTGTTGGCGGTGAAAATGCGTTAGCCATCAATTTTTTGGCTAACGCTTACTCACTTTTCTGGATCCCGCAGGTTGCGCCGCACGGAGGCTAAAAATGGCGCAGGTTGGCTCATTCAGGAAGCAACTTTCTTACGTGAAACCACGAAGCGATCGTTGTTGCGGGTGAGTTTGGTTCCGTTTGTGCAATATTCCATAGCAAAGTTAAAAAACGCATCAGAGTCGAGCTCAAAATCAAGCTCGATCTTAATGGGTTCACCGGACTTCAGGAGCGCTTCTGCTTGTTCTAAACTGCTGGCTTTAATGATTCCCACAACTGCACCTCGTCTTAGCTTTGGTGGCGTCCGAGCCCTGTTATACACCCTTAAGCTTACAAACATACGACAATCGCCTTTTTTTGTCTTTTTTTTAGGCGATTTTCGCCGGCAGGCGCAAGATCAGAAGGCGGTTAAAAGGGCGGGTCAGTCCAGCGGCAGCAGCCGATTATAGCGTCCGATATAGTCTTTAGGGGTGATTTCTAACTCGGCGCCGTCGTGATGAACGGCGACAAAGGTGCGCAGCACCAGTCCGCTTCTTTTCTCGGTAATTTCCCAGCCCTGCAGGTGATAGGCGTCGCGGGTTGAGCGAATACATAGATCCGAAAAAATCATCATCACCGAGAGCGCCGGCGAGCGATGGCCTTTCATCGTATGGGTCAAGCTGACATGCGCCGCATAGCGACTAAGGGTATGAATATTAACCGGAATCATGTGCATTTTCAGTCCATTGAAAGATGATGGCGCAGATGATAATTCACATTAGCACATCTTACCAGTTACAAATCCTTAACCATGCCGCTTAGCCCTCCGGGAGCGAATGCGCTCCGACGGCCGGGAGGGGCCGCGGAGCGCGGTAAAGCAAGAAGGCGACGGCAGCTCGCCTGCGCTTATCGTGACGTTGTCACGCTTCGGTAGTCCATATTATTTAGATCGTCGAGCAGCGTTGGGCCCTGCGGCTGCCAGCCGAGCTGCTGGCGGGTCAGGGCGGAAGTAGCGCGCAAATCCATATTGGCAAAGGCGGCAAACCAGCCGAAATGCGCCACAGATTGTTCGGCGCTTAACGATTTAAGCGGAATGCCCAGCTTTTCTGCCACCACGTTGGCAATCAGCCTTGAGGGCACCGCTTCCTCGTCAACGGCATGATAGCGCCGACCTTTCTCACCTTGTTCCAGCACCCGCAGATACAGCCGGGCCACATCGTCAATATGTCCGGCTGACCAGCAGTTATTGCCCTCGCCGACCATCGCTGCGACCCCTTTTTCGGCGGCCTGCTGAATATAGTACGTCAGCAGCCCCTGGCGGACGGTGTCATGCCCCTGCGGCAGGCGCACCACCCGCACGTCCACGCCGGCGTCCAGCAGCTGGTTGCCGGCGAGTTCTGAGGCCACGCGCGGGTTTGGGTGGGCGGGATTGAAGTTTAACTCACTCGCCGGCTCTCCGTCGTCGGCGTCGCCCATGGCGGTGCCTGAAGTGATAATCAGGGGACAACGCCGGCCCGCCAGCGCGTTACCGATGGCGAGAATGACCCGGCGGTCTTTTTCGCAGTTGGCGACAAAGCGGCTGAAATCATGATCGAAGGCGGTGTGGATCACCGCATCGGCGGCGCTTACCGCCGCCAGCAGCGTTTCGGGATTGTCCAGCGTGCCGGGCTGCACCTCAGCGCCGGCGGCCTTCAGGGCAGCGGCACTGGCGTCAGAGCGCGCGAGGCCGATGACCTGATGTCCGGCGGCCTGCAGTTCTTTGAGAATACGCGAGCCGATAAAACCGGTCGCGCCGGTGAGAAAAATTCGCATGATCTACCTCCAGAATGAGTATCCAGGCTATGGTAGTCTTAACGCGATACTATAAAAGTAGAGACATTATCAGGGTATAAAAACTAACAGGATAACGATGACCGACTCCTCAACCCATGCACTTGGCGAATTTTTGCGGGCGCGGCGCTTACGCCTCGACCCGACCGCGTTTGGCTTTCAGGCCGGCCGACGGCGCACCCCCGGGCTGCGGCGGGAAGAGGTCGCCCAGCTCGCCAGTATCAGCCCGACCTGGTACACCTGGCTGGAGCAGGGGCGCGGCGGCGCGCCCTCCCGGGAGGTGCTTAGCCGCATTGCCGGCGGGCTAAGGCTAACGACGCCGGAGCGCGACCATCTGTTTATCCTGGCGTTCGGGCATTTGCCGGAGTCCCGAGTAACCGTCAGCGACGATATCACTCCGCGCCTGCAGCGCGTGCTTGATGTCCTCCAGGGGCCGGCGATTATCAAAACGGCAACCTGGGACGTTATTGCGTGGAACCACGCTGCGGCCTGCATTCTGACCGACTACGGGCAGCTGCCGCTGGCCGAGCGTAACATTCTGCGCCGGCTGTTCACCAACCCCCAGGCCCGCGGCGCGCTGGAGGAGTGGCATGCCGTCGCCCGGCTTATCGTCAGCGCCTTTCGCGCCGACGTCGCGCGGGTGGGCGCTTCTCCAGACACCGATCGGCTGATTGCCGAACTTTCCCGCCAAAGCCCGGAGTTTGACGCCTACTGGCGGAGTAACGATGTCGCCGGGCACGGGGAAGGGTTTAAGCGCATGCACCACCCGCAGATAGGGATGATTGAGCTGGAATTCTCGACCTTTAGCGTCGAGGGGCGCGCGGATCTGAACATGATGGTTTTCAATCCGGCCAGCGAAGAGAGCCGGATTAAAATCGCCGCCCGGGTCAGGGAGCAGAAGCCGCAGGCGGAAACCCGATAGGCTCTTCGTTCAGCGGCGAGAATTCATACAGCACCAGCGCGTTGCTTTGCAGAGAATCAACGCGATGCCAGCCCGACTGCGGGCTCTCCTCGGCGACGCTCAGCGCCGGGCGCGCCTGGTGCATCAGCCAGCCGTAGTCTTCGTCATCCGGCCCGCTGCGGCTGCGAAATGCTTCAAACAGCGGAAACAGCGCCCCGTGATGCTGGTCGAACAGATGTTGTTTAATCCGCCAGCGCCCGGTCAGGCCAAGCAGCTGAATGCTGTAGGGCTGGCTGAAGCGCTGGGTAAAGGTCTCTTCGCTGGAGAGCCAGGGGTTGAACACGACCGTATTGCGCAGCAGCAGCTGATAGTGCCCGTTATGGCGCAGCAGCAGCAGGTTTTTATCCGTAACCAGCACTTCGCCGCGCAGGCGCCGCCACAGCCACAGAACCCAGTACACGGGACGCGGCAGGCCGTGAAGGTAGTGCAGGGCCAGGCTGGAGGTGTCCAGCCTGCCGTTAGCGCGCGCCTCGCCCTGCAGGCCTGAATTGAGCCAGAATCCCGCCAGCCACACCCGATCGGCCAGCCCCAGCAGATTATCCATTAGCAGCGCGCCGCGAAAGAAGCGGCCGTTGGTGTCGCGGGTGTTGCCGGTAAGCGTATTCCACGACAGCAGCCATAAGGGAAGCGCGAGCTGGCGCTGGCGCAGGGCGGCCTGGATCTGCCGCAGCTTGTGCACCGGATAGCTCTCGCTGGAGGCCAGCCTGCTGCTATCCAGCTGCGCCAGATCCAGCAGCTCGTTGGCGTCGGCCTGGCAGGCGAGAAAATCGGCTTCGGCGAGGATCGGCGAAGTAAGAAAAGGATCGTCGCTCATCGCCTCTTCGCTAAAGCGGTGCCAGACGCCCAGCTGCGGCTGCGGCAGTAAAGCCTGTAGCGTTTCACGCTGCTGACGCCACGCGTGCAGGCGCGCCTCTTCGCTGGCCTGGGGCGACCAGTGCCAGACAAAGCGCCAGCTGGCGAGCGTGGCGGGGGAGAAATGGTTTGCGGCGAGGCGTAAGAAGCGCTGGAGCAGGTCGCAGCGGGTGGTCAGTCCGGTATGTAAAATCACTCCCCAGCCCATTTTTGCCAGCCAGCTGAAAATTCGCTGCAGATTGTACCAGCAGGCGTAGCCCGCCATCTGCGGGTCGTCCCAGCCGGTGCCGAACAGCCGGCTGCTGAGAAAAGGGTCGTTAATATCGATGGCGTAAATCGGCAGGCTGCCGTGCAGCTGCTCGAGCTCGCGGCGCACGTCTTCGCGCAGTAAATCGTCGAGCTCGCGAACGGTGACGACCATCCGGGTATGGCGCAGCGGCGCCGTGCGCTCGGGAAACTGGCGGATATCAATCTGGCGCGTCTGCTGGGGATTGAGCAGCAGCGGCGGGCTGTCCCAGCCTTTTATCTCAGGCTCATTTAGCCGGGCGTAGAGCCGCTCGACGGCCACCGGCTGCCAGTCGTCGCCGGCCGCGGCGCGCGGGCGGGCTGTATCCGCCGTCGGCAGCGGGCGCTGCTGGCGATACTGCCGCGGCGTCAGGCCATGCTGGCGTTTAAACAGATCGCTCATCATACGGGTGCTGGCAAAACCGTGCTCCTGAGCGACCTGCTGCCCCGTTTTACGGGTGCTGATAAGCTGCTCGGCGGCTTTCTTCAGACGCAGCGCGGTGATGTACTGCACAAAGCTCATGCCGACCTCTTTGTGAAACAGACGCGACAGCCAGGCTTCGGAGACAAACTCGGCGGCGGCGACCTCGTGCAGCGATAGCCGGTGCCGATAGCTGGCCTCTATGCGCGCGACGACCCGGGCTATCCGCCGGCTCCAGTTCTCCGTCCCGCGCCTCGTGCCGGCGGCGATCGGCTGCGTAAAGCGGGTGGCCAGCAGCAGAACGATTTCGCTCAGCCAGCGGTTGGCCTCAAGGCGATAGCGGGGCTGGTGGTTCACCAGCTCGATCGCCAGCAGCTGGCGCATCAGGCGGCGCAGGCTATCGTCGGCGTCGCGGGTGTCGAGGGAAGTTTGGTAGTCGAAGGTAAAAAAATCGCCGTCGAGGCGCGTCAGCCAGCTGCCGGAGAGCGTCAGAATCATCACCGCGTTGGGCTCGCGGCTGCTCAGACGCCAGGGGCGGTTGCGGTTCACTATTTTCAGCCGATCGGCATCCAGCCGCTGATGCTCTTCGCCGTCATGCAGGCTGACGCAGCCCTGCAGCGTCCACAGCAGCGTCAGCGCGTCGCCCTCCGGCTGGCTGAGCTGACGAATATCGCGAACCGCGACGCTAAAGTCGCCTGAATGATGTTCCACCGTCGTCTCCTGGCAAGGACAAAAAACAGCGTGTTATTTTTTGTCATAACCGATTTATATGAAAAACACTTCTCAATATCCCGTCAATATAAAACAAAAAACGGCGTATTAAAGCCGGTCCGGCAGCATAAACTCGAAAGTGTCGCGCAAACACAACAACAGGAATAATAAAAATGACACATCCCCTTATTGAAGCACTACAGGTTAATGAAGCGCAGTTTATTGCCCTCCGTCGTCGCTTTCACCAGCAGCCGGAAATCGGCTTTGAAGAGCATAAAACCAGCGATGAGGTCGCCCGGCTGCTTGGCCAGTGGGGCTATGAGGTGCACCGCGGCCTGGCCGGGACCGGCGTGGTCGGTACGCTAAAAGTCGGCAACGGCGAGCGTCGCCTTGGCCTGCGGGCGGATATGGACGCGCTGCCGATGCAGGAGGCCAGCGGGAAGGCGTGGGCCAGCCAGGTCGACGGCCGCTTCCATGGCTGCGGGCATGACGGACATACCACCACCTTACTCTACGCCGCCGAGTATCTGGCGCGCACCCGTCGGTTCAACGGCACGCTGCACCTGATTTTCCAGCCGGCGGAGGAGCTGCTGTACGGCGGTCGAGTGATGGTTGAGGACGGGCTGTTCGATAAGTTTCCCTGCGACACCATTTTTGGCCTGCACAACATGCCGGGGCAGACGCTGGGGAAAATCGGCCTGCGCGACGGCGCGATGATGGCCTCTTCGGACACGCTGCATATCGAGGTAAAAGGCGTTGGCGGCCACGGCGCGGTGCCGGAGCATACCGTCGATGCAACGCTGGTGGCCTGCCACATCACGCTGGCGCTGCAGTCCATCGTTTCGCGCAACGTCACGCCGTTTGAGCCGGCGGTGGTGACCGTCGGCAGCATTCAGGCCGGGCATGCGCCGAATATTATCAACGACAAGGTGCTGATGAAGCTGACGGTACGCACGCTGAATGAAGAGGTGCGTGAAACCGTCCTGCAGCGGATCCACGATATTGCCGTCGCGCAGGCGGAAAGCTTTAATGCCACCGCCACGCTGACGCACGTCAACGGCAGTCCGGTGCTCAGAAACGATCCTGCCGCCAACGAAAGCGTACGCAGGGTGGCGACGTCGCTGTTCGGCGCCGGGCTGGTCGGGGAGGTGAAGCCGTTTATGGGCAGCGAGGATTTTGCCTTTATGCTCGAGCACAATCCGCACGGCTGCTACTTCACCATCGGCGCCGGGGATGAAGCGGAGCGCTGCATGGTGCATAACCCCGGCTACGACTTCAACGACGAGATCCTTCTCCCGGGCGCGGCGCTGTGGTGCGGCCTGACGGAAGAGTATCTGCGTTAACCACCTGCGACGGGAGATCCCAATTATGAGTTCCGTATCTTTGAACGCCGCGTCGTTCGTCGGTACCGATCGCCTACTGGCGGGTATCGTACTCAGCGTGCTGACGTTCTGGCTGTTTGCCCAGTCGGTGATTAACGTCGTTCCGGCGATGAAAAGCAGCCTCGACATTTCCCTCGAAACCCTGACCCTGGCGGTCAGCCTCAGCGCGCTGTTCAGCGGCTGTTTTGTGGTCGCCAGCGGCGGGCTGGCGGATAAATTTGGCCGGATGCGCATGACCCATCTGGGCCTGGGGCTGAGTATTGTCGGCAGCGCGCTGCTGGTGGTGGCCCAGGGGCCGGGGCTGTTTCTGACGGGCCGCGTGCTGCAGGGGCTATCGGCGGCCTGCATCATGCCGGGGACCCTGGCGGTGATTAAAACCTGGTACGAAGGCAAGGCGCGCCAGCGGGCGGTGAGCTTCTGGGTGATTGGCTCCTGGGGCGGCAGCGGCCTGTGTTCATTCGTCGGCGGCGCGATTGCCACCGGCCTCGGCTGGCGCTGGATCTTCGTCTTTTCCATCGTCGTGGCGCTGGCGGCCCTGCTGCTGCTGCGCGGTACGCCGGAAAGCCGCAGCCAAAGCGCGCAGCGGCAGAAGCTGGATGTCAGCGGCCTGTTGACGCTGATTGTCTCGCTGGTGCTGCTGAATTTGTTTATCAGCAAAGGACATAGCTGGGGCTGGAGCAGCGGGCTGTCGCTGGCGCTGCTGGCGGGTTCACTGCTCTCGGGCGGCTATTTTATCCTCAACGGACGGCGCAAGGGCGACGCGGCGCTGATCGATTTTGCGCTGTTTCGCAATCGCGCCTACGGGGCGGCGGTGCTGTCGAACTTTATGCTCAACGGCGCTATCGGCACCATGATGATTACCAGCATCTGGCTGCAGAAGGGCCACAACATGACCCCGCTGGAGACCGGAATGATGACGCTGGGCTATCTGGTCACCGTGCTGGTCATGATTCGAGTCGGGGAGAAGCTGCTGCAGCGCTACGGCGCGCGGCTGCCGATGATGGCCGGCCCCATTTTCACCGCCGTTGGGATCCTGCTTATCTCCTGCACCTTTCTCGATAAATCGCTCTATATCGTGACGGTCTTTTTTAGCAACGTGCTGTTTGGCCTCGGGCTGGGCTGCTACGCGACGCCGTCGACGGACACCGCGGTGGTCAACGCGCCGGAGAGCAAGGTCGGGGTGGCCTCGGGTATTTACAAAATGGGCAGCTCGCTGGGCGGGGCGATGGGTATAGCCGTGACAGCGTCACTTTTCGCGCTATTTCTGCCCCTCGGCATGGCCAGCGCCGCGCAGTACGCGCTGTGGTTCAACGCGGCGCTGTGCCTGGGGGCGACGGCAGTGAGCGCCCTGATGCTGCCGCGAACGCTTCACAGCTGATGCTTTTTGAGCAGCGCCCGCAGCTGGTGGTAGGTGAGTCCAAGCAGATCCGCTGCCTGCTTCTGATTGTACTTTGCCTGCAGCAGGCTGGACTGCAGCAGGCTTTTCTCCTGCTCCTGCTGAAAAGCGCGCAGATCCAGCGGCAGCGCGGGGCCTTCTGGGGTTTGCTCCGCGACGGCTGGCGGAGGCTGCTGCGGCTGAAAGGGATTGATAATAATGTTATCCAGCTCGCTGTCGCTGGTGCCGTGGCGATACACCGAGCGCTCCACCACGTTTTTCAGCTCGCGGATATTGCCCGGCCAGCGGTAGCCCAGCAGCGTTGCGGGCGCCCCCCC
>NZ_JAQGFU010000099.1:0-16463 GCF_030078455.1 Klebsiella sp. Ech2A
CCAATAATTGACTCGTAGATCCCCTGTACGCCCTCAAGGTCCGGGACATCCAGAATAAAGCGCTGCCCGACCGCAAGCGACTGCGCGAGCTTCATTTTCAGCTCGCGGACGTCCTTGCACCCCAGCGCCCGCGCAAAGCGGGTGACGGAGGCCTGGCTGGTGCTGGTCAGGCGGGCAATTTCGGCAATCGGCAGCTCGGCCGCGGCGGCGACGTCGTCGAGAATAAACTGGGCAATCCGCTTTTCGGTCACGGTCAGCTCGAGAAAGCGATCGGTGATGCAGGAGATGATATCGATCGAGTAGGCCATACGGGTATCAGTCGCTAAATGTGTAATGATACTTTGTACCATATTCAGGGCGGAAAAAGCAGCGCCGGAGCGGCAATGTGGGCTACAGCGCCAGGCGCATGGTGCAGCGGGTTTCCGGCAGCAGGCCGTGATCCGTTTCCCGCTCCCTTTTGGCCGCCAGCCCGGACGGCAGGTGCTGCTCATCGAGCATGCAGAATCCCAGGCGGGTGTAGAACGGGGCGTTCCACGGGACCTCGCGGAAGGTGGTCAGCGTCAGCGCCGGATAGCCCATGGCGCGGGCGGTGTCGGCGACCCGCGTCAGCATCATCCGGCCAATGCCGCGACCCTGCCACTGCTGATGGACGGCGATCTCCACGATAAACAGCGCATCATCGAGCGGCTCGCTCAGCAGAAAGCCAACGGGCTCGCCGCCGCCGATGGCCAGCTGGCTGTGGTCCGTTTCGAGATACTGATAATGCTCCCGGGCGCTGATGACCGCGCTATCTGCCAGCCAGGCGAGAGCGGGGATCTGACGAAAAGCCTGCGCCGCCGATCGCTCGATAGCGGGCAGCCGGGGAATATCGCTCTCCCCGGTCAGGCGCAATGTCACTTCGGCAGTTATAGTGTTAGTTTTCATTGCCTCAGCATAGCACCTTTGGGAGAAACGTATGGAGTTGACCGCCGTTCCCGCTACCTGTTTTAGCAGCGAACAGCTGACGACGATCCTCAGCGACTGCTTCGAAGATTATCTGGTGCCCGTTTCGCTGTCGGTCGAGGTATTTGTGCAGCGCTTCAGCGCTGAAGGGCTGAGCCTGCTGGATTCCTGCGTCTGGCTGGCGGGGGATACGCCGGCGGCAATCGCCATTATCACCCGTCGCGGCGATGCGGCCAGGCTGGCGGCCTTTGCCGTGCGGCCGGCCTGGCGGGGAAAAGGAACCGGCCGCGCGCTGATGACGTCGCTGATGGCCTCATTACAGGCCCAGGGCGTGCGCCGGATGTGGCTGGAGGCGATTCGCGAGAATCACGCCGCGGTTGCGCTGTATCAGTCGCTGGGCTTTCGCGTTCGTCACGGGCTTTGCGGCTATCTGAGCGTGCAGCCGGAGGGTGAGGGCGGGCCGGCGCTGCAGCCGTACGATGTGCTGGCGCTGACGCGCAGGGCGGGGGCGGAAATCAACGGTCGGCTGCCGTGGCTGATGGACCCGATGACCTTCAATACGCTGCCGTGCCGCGCGTTGACGCTTAATCAGCAGGCGTTTGCGGTGCTGGCGACGCTCACCGCTAAGCCGCAGCTCCAGCTGCTGTGGGTCGAACCTGCCGCCCGCGGCCGCGGGCTGGCGCGCGAGCTGCTTATCGCCCTTGCCCGGCAGTTCCCCGGGCTTGGCACCCTGGTCAGCGTTCCGCAGTCGTTTACGCCGCTGTTTAGCGCGGCGGGATATGCGGCCATGGCGCTGCAGCAGTATGAGATGAGCGTGGAGTTCCCCGGCGAGGATTCTGCCGGGCGGTAATTAAGATGGGGGCGCCGGCGGTTGTACGCCGCGCCGTCCGGCCCGCAGAGAGCCGGACGGGCGGGCTTAGCCTTCGCGCTTGACGATTTTTATATCCACCATGCCGATGCCCAGCTGGCGCGGCGCGTGGCCGAGAATATTGCCTTCGTTGGTGGACTGCGGGTCCGGCGGGACGATGATCAGCGTATCGCTGCGCGACGGGTTGTCGAAATGCAGCGTGGTGGTGGAGACGTCGTTGGCCAGCGTCAGCGTTTGTTCACTATCCCCGACGCGAACCGGTATTGGCTTATTGGCGTTGGGCCCGTAGGCCTTGGCGGTGATCACCAGATCGAATTTCTCCGGCAGCGGGTTCTTAAACTCGATTTTGACTTCGCTACCCAGCTGCGCGTTGGACCAGCGGCCCCAGGATTCCGGCCGGGAGATGCCGCTAAACTGCCTCACCTCTTCCGGCGCGCCGGCGACGTTAAACACGAAGCTATCGGCCTTATAGCGAATATCGTTATCGACAATTTTCAGCGTATCGACGTTGCCTTTGTAGCGCTCCATATCGATAAGGGTATCTTTAAACGCCGTTTTCCCCTGCCACTGGGCCTTATCGACGCGCTGGACGGTCTGCTCGCCGCCGAGCTGGCCCTGCGATACGCACCAGTCGGTAGAGAGCGCCAGCTTGCTGGACCACAGCTGGCCCATCTTGTAGCAGCGGTCAATCCAGACAAAGTTATCGCGCGGGGCAAAATCGGCCAGCTGATAGCGCAGCGGCGCGGAGTATTCGCTCTCCGGCAGCGGCTCGACGCGTTTATCGGAGACCCGCAGCAGCAGCGGCAGGCGGAAGTGGCTGCCGGAGAAGGAGACCATGCTCTTCTGTGCGTCGACGGTGAAGTTTTTCATCTCTTTCGGGAAGTTCCACAGGCGGATGACGTCCGGCTTCCAGGCCAGCACCTTCTCTTTCATATTGAGGAAGATGCCGGAAAGCGACTGTCCGGAGAGGCTGCTGCGGCCAAGGCCGATGTAGTTATCGCCGCCGAGGATATCCAGCACCGTGGCGCCGTTGTCCATGGTATTACGCTTCACCGCCAGCGTATCCTGCTGCGGCTGGTCGCCGCGCAGCACGAAGAACAGGTTGCTGCGATCCTGCTTGTTCAGGTATTCCCAGGCGGTGTTTTTCATCGCCAGGTGATCGGAAGAGACCACGATCACCGTGTTTTTGAAATAGGGCGAGGCTTTGATCTTCTCGATAAGCGCGGCGATATGCTCCTGGCTGCAGCTTACCGCGCTAAAGGAGAGGTTCTTTTTACCGCCCATTTCATAGCTTTTTCGCTGGCAGGTGCGGGAAATAAAGCCGTCAGGATGGTGGGTATCCACCGTCAGCGCAAAGAGCGAGAAGCGCTTACCGGACTGCGAAAGCTGCTCGAATTTTTTCCAGGTTTCATCCAGCACGGTATCGTCGTAGAAGCCCCAGTCGTTGCGGTAGGCGGGGTCGGCAACGGTGGTTTTCAGCTCTTCAGCGCCGTACAGATGATCGAAGCCGTGGGACTTCAGGAACACGTCTTTTCCGGCGAAGCGCAGGTTGGCGCCCTGCACAAAATAGTTTTCGTAGCCGGAGTTTTTCAGAATGTCGCCGAGGCAGATATTCTGCGGGAAGAAGCTGGAGACCGAGGCCGAGGCGTTGCCTTCAAACGGCGCAAACAGCGGGATGCCGCACTGCGAGGCGACCATCCCGGCGATAGTGTAGTCGGTACCCGGCAGCTGCACGGTGTTGCTGAAATCGAGGCCTTCGCTTTTCAGTTTGCCGAGCTCGGGCGTCAGGTCGGGAAACGCGTCGTTATCAAAATAGGTGCGCTCAAGGCTTTCGCCGTAGATATAGACCAGATTGAGCTGGGGGTTGGCGATGCTTTTCGACGGCTCTTTATAGTAGGCGACAAAATCCGGATCGCCGTCGCGGGACTGGGATTTCACCAGCTCGCTAATCTGGCGGAACGCCGGGCTGGCGTCAACGGAGGCCAGCGCGAGAACCAGCGCCAGCAGGCTATAGCCGA
Source organism: Klebsiella sp. Ech2A (assembly GCF_030078455.1). NCBI lineage: Bacteria > Pseudomonadati > Pseudomonadota > Gammaproteobacteria > Enterobacterales > Enterobacteriaceae > Klebsiella > Klebsiella sp. Ech2A. Next base: position 3,829 of record NZ_JAQGFU010000099.1, read on the forward strand.
AGTGGTGAGGATGATGACGGCGTCGACGGAGTATCCAGCCCAGGGCGCTGAAAACGCTCACCAGCGCCACGACAATCCCGGCGCCGGGAAGGATATATTTGCCGACGCCCGCGCCGGTCAGGCTGTTGGTCAGGGTATAAAGCACCGCGTCATTAATGCCGTCGCCGGTGAAATAATCGCTGGCGTAGAGGGTGATGTTGAGGACCACAAACAGGCCCAGTACCGTTAGCGTAGCGGCAAACCACCAGGTATTGCGACCGGCCTTCAAGGCATAAATCACCACCGAGGTGAGAAACAGGGCGATGGATAACAACTCTGACACAGCTTACCCTCATTAGCGCCAGCTGACAGCTAGCCGAATAGATCACTTTCCACGATATACTGTAATGGCAGCGCCATATTGCTGCAATTGTAGAGTCATGAAAGTGTGCTGTGGTTCAGAATTGGTTTATAAGTCGGTATTTTTGAGCCACGTCTCATCCTTCCCGGCGGGGGAAAATGAGGCCGTCAATGTTCAAAAAAGGTGTTGCGGCCGCGTTGGCTACGCTAAGGCGCCAAACGCGGCATCGGGGAAGGGATCAGGAGAGGAATTTCGCGCCCTGCTTGAGAACCAGATCGCAGGCTTTGGTTTTCACTTTTTCCGCCAGCGGGCTGCTGCCGAGGGTGCTCAGGTTCAGCTGCTGGCCGTTGTTGCTGTTCAGCAGGCCCTGTAAACCTTCAAGGTAGCCGGTATCCTCTTTCTGCTTTTCCGCGGTGCCGAGGCCGAGCTTATCCAGCACCTGGTTTTTGATGTTTTCGGTATTAGTCACCGAGGAGAGCTTCTGCTTCGCGCAGTACGACATAATGCCGGCGGCATTGTTCATGCTGCTGGAGCTCAGCGACTGGCTCCCGCCGTTCAGCAGGCCGGTCAGCGAGGAGAGCGACAGCGCGCCGCTTTGCTGCGAGCCGCTTTGGCTGCTGAGCTCGCTGGCGGCGCTGGAGAGAGAGTCCTGCCAGGAGGCCGCCTGTGCACCGACTGCAAAAAAAGCGCCGGCAATCATCAGAGTGCGGAACAGGGATTGTGCAGATTTCATAAGTTTACTCATCGTGGTTACTGAAGTATTTCCGCAGTATAACCCCGCCTGAGATCGGAAATGTCTTAATACTCTTTGCCGGTGACCCGGTGACGATAGCTATCCCAGTTGAAAATCACCCACAGGCTGTTGCCGAGGCGCATGCGGTCCATCACGCGCTCGCCGAGCAGCTTGTTCATCTCGTCCATATTGCTGTTGGTTAACATCCCGGTCGGGCGTTTTGATGAGGAGCGGCGATCGACGATCTGATTGATGATCACCTTTTCATAGCGCGATTCGGTTTGCATGCCGATCTCATCGATCACCAGCAGATCGACCCGGCTGAGATCGTTCAGCAGCTGCTCTTCGCTGATCTCCCGGTTGCCGAAGGTGTCCTTCATTGCCGACATGATGTCGGCAACGGTAATGATCAGCACCGATTTGCCGCGCAGCAGCAGCTCATTGCAAATGGCGGCCGCAAGGTGGTTTTTACCGGTGCCGGGCTTGCCGGAAAAGATAAAGCTGGCGATGTTGTCGTCGAACTCTTCAACGTACTGGCGCGCTCTGGAGAGCGCGTTCATCTGGCCTTCGCACTCAACCCGGTAGTTCTCAAACGAGCAGTTCTGGTGCAGCGGGCGGATGCCGGAGCGGTTAAAGGTCCGCTGCATTTTCATCGCCCGGTTCTCCCGCTCGAGGGCTTCAGAACGCAGCTTGCCCTGCTCTTTCTGCCACGCCAGCAGCTCTTCGCCGGTTTTAAACGCCGGTTCGATATGCGCAGGCATCATTTTTTGCAGGCGCTTCATCAGCTCGCCAACGTTTTTCATGCTCATCCGCGGAACCCTCGTGGAATATGGTTATCCGGCTCGCTGACCGTATTCACATCACGACGCGGCTGGCCGCCGTTGCCGGCGCGACCGATTTGCACGCTGCGCGCCAGCTTCTGCTGCCACTGCACGTGATGAAAGACTTTGCCTTCCGCCTGCCAGTAGGCAACGAATGCCGCCAGCTCTTCCGGCGTCACCGGCTGGCTGAGGGCGATCCCCCACAGCGCCGCGAGGCGCTGAAAATCGGCGTCCGGCTGCCAGTCGGCGTACATGGCGAATTTCCCCATAGGGATCGCGGCCGGCGCGGCGGTCGGCTCGTCAAAGAACTGCGTATCAAGCGCGATATCGCTGCCGGGGCGTGCCAGCTTACTCTCCAGTTCAAGCAGCTGGGCCAGGCGTTCCGGAGTCAGCGCGTAGAAGGCGGGAGTATTGTTGGCAAAAACGGCAACGGCACCGCCGGCCGATTTTGCGAGAATGGCCGCAGGATCCTGAATGAAATCATCCAGGCCGCTAAAATCGGTAGTTAAAATTCGCGAAGACATAACACTATCTCAACTCTGAACAACGATAGAGAGGGGGAATAGCACACATAGTAGCACAGCGCCCGGCCGGGATGGAGCGGCTGACCCATCCCGGCGGCGCGGCTTGCTATACCCGCGGACGCTTGCGGTACAGCCACAGGCCAGGAATAGAAAGGCCGATAGAGAGCGCACCCACGATCGACGATGCCTTTAAAAAGTTGCTTAACAGCATAATCATCATCTCTTCAGAATAACCAAAATGACTGATTTTGACCGCCGAGATCATCGCCGTATAGGCGGATATGCCGGGGAACATCGGGATCACCGCGGCAACGGTAAAGATCTTCGGGTGGGCCAGGTACCAGCGCGACCACTGAATGCCGATACAGCCAATCAGCAGGGCGGCAAGGAAGGTGGCCCACTCGATGTTAAAGCCCGCCGTCATCATCACCATTCGTGAACCGTGACCAATGGCGCCCAGCAGCGCGCACCAGCGCAGCGCCCGCTGCGGGACGTTAAAGACCATCGCAAAGCCAACGGCAGGGATGGCCGCCAGCGCCATGTCCTGTGCCAGCGCAAACAGATATGTGATTATGCCCATCCGCGCAGCCCCCACATGGTCATCGCCATCACTACGCCAATGCAGGTAGCAAGGGTCAGCAGGCTGGCGAGCGCCCAGCGCGCAAGGCCGGTGTTGATATGCCCTTTGAACATATCCGCCACGGCGTTGATCAGCGGAAAGCCGGGCACCAGCAGCAGCACGCTGGCGGCCATCGCCACGGTGGGCGTGCTGGCAAACGTCGGCAAGCGTAGCATCAGCCCGGAGATAGTGGTGGCCACAAAGGCGGTAATGCAAAAGTTAATCTGCGGATGCATCGAGCGGTGGGTCAGCAGCTGGCGAATATACATGGCGATAGTGCTGGCGCAGAAGGTGACCAGCGCCCCGTCCCAGCCGCCGTTGTTTAATTTGCAGAAGCACGCGCAGGAGAGTCCGACCATCAGCACCAGCAGCCAGCGCGGGTAGCGCAGCGGTTTTATCTGGGTGAAGCGCTTTTCCACATCTTTATAATCCAGCAGCTTATGTTCGGCAAGGATCACAATATGCTGCACTTCGGTCACCACGTGCATATTAATACCGCGATCGATATTCTTGCGCGTCGAAGTCAGGCATTCGCCGTCTTTGATGGTGGTGAGGACAATCGCATTCGATGAAATGGCGCTCTCGACGCTGTCCATGCCTAACGCCCGCCCCAGGCGAGTAGAAAGCTCCTCAACCAGCGCGCTCTCCGCCCCGTGTTGCAGTAAGAAAAGACCACACTGAATGCACAATCGCGTAATTGTGCGCTGAACTGTCCGATCTGCTTGCATAAATACCTGCCGTCAGTAACGCCCGATGCCGTAGTGTCCGTCGCTACTTTAACCTGAACTCTCGTTTTTCCTGAGGGGGTCGGGATCAAACAATGTGCAAAAAGCCGGCTCCCGGCGGCATGGATAAATTTTGAACCGCACCACACTTTGCTAAAACTGTTGAAAAGTGCAGTTTTTGCCGCCGTTATTGCCTTCTTTTTCCTACCTGACTTATCAAAAATGCACATGAGAACTTTTAATAAACAAAAAACAAACAAATAATTAACCATTCGAGAGCGAGATACCCCTATGAAAACTCAGGTCGCGATAATCGGCGCCGGCCCCTCCGGGCTGCTGCTGGGGCAGCTGTTGCATAATGCGGGGATTCGAACCCTTATCCTCGAAAGGCAGACGCCTGAATACGTCCTCGGGCGGATCCGGGCTGGTATCCTCGAAAGCGGCACCGTCGATCTGCTCCGTGAAGCGGGCGTGGCGCAGCGGATGGACGCGGAAGGGCTGGTGCATCACGGGGTTGAGTTTTTGTTTGAGGGGCAGCGCGTTCCGCTCGACCTGACGGCGCTCAGCGGCGGGAAAAGCGTGATGGTGTACGGCCAGACCGAGGTGACCCGGGATTTAATGGCGGCTCGCGCCGATTGCGGGGCGCCGATCGTTTACGGCGTCAGCGACGTGGTGATTCACGATGCGAAAAGCGATCGGCCGGCCATCACCTTCGTCAGCGGCGGGGAAACGCACCGGCTGAGCTGCGATTTCATCGCCGGCTGCGATGGCTTCCACGGCGTGTCGCGGCAAAGCATTCCGCGTGAGCTTCTTAAAGAGTATGAAAGCGTCTGGCCGTTTGGCTGGCTGGGGATGCTGGCCGATACGCCGCCGGTGAATCCCGAGCTGATTTATGCCCATCATCAACGCGGATTTGTACTATGTAGTCAGCGCTCACTAACTCGTAGCCGCTACTATTTACAGGTACCGCTCAGCGATAAGGTGGAGCAGTGGTCGGACGAACGCTTCTGGGAAGAGCTGAAGAACCGCCTGCCGGACGAGCTCTCTACAAGGTTAGTGACTGGTCACTCACTTGAGAAGAGCATCGCGCCGCTGCGCAGCTACGTGGTGGAGCCGATGCAGTACGGCAGGCTTTTCCTCGTCGGGGATGCGGCGCATATCGTGCCGCCAACCGGGGCGAAAGGGCTGAATCTCGCCGCCTCAGACGTCAACTATTTGTGGCGGATCCTGCGCGAATACTATCACCACGGTCGTGACGACCTGCTGGCCAGCTACTCGCGTTTTGCGCTGGATCGCGTGTGGAAAGGCGAGCGATTCAGCTGGTTTATGACTCGCCTGCTGCATGATTTCCCGCAGCAGAGCGAGTTTGATAAAAAAATGCAGGCGGCCGATCGCCGCTATTATTTCGGCTCACGTGCCGGGCTGACCACCATTGCGGAAAACTATGTCGGTCTGCCAATGGAGCGCGTGGCGTAGCGTTGAAAAGGGCAGGAGTCGCGATGCAGGCAGCGAATAGCGTTCCCGTGTTTAAGCTGTATGGGGAAGAACGAGACTGGCCGACGCCGGATCTCCTGCACTGCGAGTCTATTTTGCAGCGCAGCAGCCTGTACGAATGGCATATCCGCATGCATCAGCACGCCGAGCTGGTACAGCTGCTGTATCTCCATAAGGGAAGCGCTGAGATCGAGATTGAGGGCGTGACCACCGTGATGACGGAAGCCTGCATCCAGGTGGTACCGGCGCTGTGCGTTCACGGATTTCGCTTTTCACCGGGCACCCAGGGATTCGTGCTCTCGCTGGCGCTGCCGCTGCTCAGCCGTTTTGAAAACCAGTTTGGCCGCCAGCTTGATGTGCTTAGCCAGCCGCAGTGCGTGCCGGTCAGGCGCTCCCGAGGCCACGTTCGGGCGCTGTTTACGGCGCTGCGCGAGGAGTACTGTGAAGAGCTTGATGCGCGCGAAATGATGCTCCATTCGCTGCTCGGCGCGCTGCTTGTGTGGCTGAACCGACGCTGCCTCCCGGCTCCGGTCGCGGCAGACAGAGCGGAGAGGAAACGCAGCGCCATGCGTCACTTTTCTCGTCTGATTGAGAGCCACTATCGCGAACATCTCCCGCTGGCAGAGTACGCCAGACGGGTGGGTATATCGGCGACGCACCTTAATTATTTGTGCCGTGAATTTCATGGCAGCAGCGCGCTGGAGGTGTTGCACCATCGGCTAATGCTTGAAGCGCGGCGTAATCTGCAGTATACCGGGATGACGATAGCTCAACTGTCTGATTATTTAGGATTTTCCGACTCAACCTACTTCTCTCGTTTTTTCCGACGCTACAGCGGCGTGTCGCCAAAGGCCTTCAGAAATAGCATCAAATGAAATAGCGTTATTCTGCTCCGTAATAAATTACTTTTCCTAACTTTGATTTTAAATTTTTCTAACTTATTGAGCGTTATTGCCTGTGTTAGCGTTCATGGTTGGCAAGGTCAGGCTCAATTCCTCGCCAGACTAATAAAGATCTATCTGGCACAGTAATATGACGGCCGCCAAATTATTTATCTTTATTGTTAAAGGCGCGAGTCTTCGATGGGAAGCGGAGGGTTTATGTTACCGGGACAGGGTAAATACGGCATTATTATCAGTAAAATACCGGTTATGCAGCGTGGGCTGAAGGCAATTGCCGGGGAGCACCTTCCCGAATACGCCTTCGGCGTTTGCGGCTCTCCGGAGGAGCTAACTCTGCTTCAGCTGCGACAGGCGGGGCTGGTTATCGCTGATTTATCAGGTGAAAGCCATCAGCTCCGCGAGGTGTGCGGGGAGTATCACTCATTGATGACCCAATATAGCGATATTCATTGGGTCTATATGGTTGGCCATGCCTGCGATCTCCAGGCCATGGAGATATTAGTCTGTGGGCAAAGCACCCTCGTTTCCAGCCACGAGTCCGTAAAACATCTGATTGAGGTTATTCACGCGGACGGCACGACGCGGGAGAGAATCAGCCAGACGCTCTTATCCGCCGCGTCAGGAAATAGTGAAGACAATTGGCCAACGGCAATTTTTCTGACGCTTTCTGAACGTAAGGTTTTACGTTTGCTGGCGAAAGGCTGGGGAATTAACCAAATTGCCGCGCTGTTGAAAAAGAGCAATAAAACGATTAGCGCGCAGAAAAATAGCGCTATGCGCCGCCTCTCTTTGCGCAGCAATGCGCAGATGTACGCCTGGATTAATAGCGCTCAGGGAATGAAGGAGCTGAATATCTACGCCGCTTTTGGAGAACAAAAGCAATGGAACAAAACACCTCACCTCGATATGTTGCTGTTGTAGAAAAATGTATGCTGACCGAGCTGGCGCTGCGCCATATATTAACCGGCGCGGGGACGGGTAATTATATTGTGCGGTTTTTTAAAGATACCCAATCGCTGCGCCGGACGCTGCAGTCGACAAAAGCTATCGCCGTTATTTTTTCACTTTTCAGCAATCGCCTCTTCCGCATGGAGAGCCTGCTTTTTCTTCATGAAATCGCCTGTTCCAGCCCTGAAATACGGCGCATCGTTTTAGCGCATGATAGCGCTGAAGCGCGCTTAGTCTGCCAGCTGACGCCCTCCATGCTGCACGGCGTGCTGAATAAATCGATCTGCCGCCTGCGCTTGCAGGAGCAGCTTATTCAGCTGATTAACCCGACGCTGCAGGCGGACGAGGCGCTGATTAACCCAGGACCGGGCCTCGGCAGCCAAATTCTGAGCCCAACGGAACAGCATATTCTTCGCTATATGACCTACGGCTATTCGTTGCCAGAAATAGCGGCCAGGCTGGATCGTAATATCAAAACTATCCGCGCCCATAAGTTCAACGCTATGACCAAGCTCGGCGTCAGCTCAGATCTCGGCCTGCTGAGCGCGGCCGATATCCTGATGCATTTATCGGCCCTTGACGAGGATGCGGCGGAGGAGTGCCTCGGGTAACCCTCCGCCCGTTTTTACAGGCAAACGTCAACCCAGGTCGCGCCGGTGAGCTGGGCCATCCGGTCAGGAGAAATGCGCACCGCGCTGTGGATGGCGCCGGCCGCGGGCAGGACTTCCTGATACAGCTTCAGCGAAATATCGCAATAGACCGTCAGTGGGTTTTCCAGGCCGAAAGGGCATACGCCGCCAACGGGATGCCCGGTTAGCGTGACGACCTCATCGCTGCTCAGCATGCGGGCCTTCGCCCCAAATGCGTCCTTCAGCTTTTTATTATCCAGACGCACGTCGCCGCGAGAGACGACGAGAATCACCCGGTCTTTCACCTTTAACGACAGGGTCCTGGCGATTTGTCCCGGCTCAACGTGATGCGCGGCGGCGGCGAGGGCCACGGTCGCGGTGCTTTGCGTGAGCTCGATGATTTCGATATCGGGGGCGTGTTCGGCAAAAAACTGCCGTACGGACTGCAGACTCATTAGGATCTCCTGATTAATGCCCATTTTAATCTGGCATAAGCCTCGCGGAGTGTAAATATTGCCGGCTGATAATCGAGAATTTTTCCAATTTCTGGATCTTCTTCACAATCACCGCAACCGGTTACTGTAACCGGTTGCGGTTACGGTCGCTCAGATGAATACTGAATGGGTAACTTCCCTGCGTCACTTATAACAAAGAGCCGTGTATGAATCGTACTGACTTGAGCAGTATAGCTGGGCGAATGGCTAATGTGCTTTTTCGCTCACAGAACATGTTTCATCACAACGGCAGGATAATCGTTGTTGGGCCTGTTTCTATAGCCTGTCAGGAGGGCTGCTATGTCTGCTAACCATGCTGCGTTTAATCTGATATTCCGCTTTGTAGAAAATTATATTAGCCCTGTCGCCGGGCGAATCTCGTCGCAGCGCCACGTGATGGCTATTCGTGACGGCTTCATCTCGGCCATGCCGTTTATGATCGTCGGCTCATTTCTGCTGGTGTTTGCCTATCCGCCGTTTTCCCCGGATACCACCTGGGGCTTCGCGCGCACCTGGCTGGATTTGGCAAAAGAGTTTGAAGGACGAATTCTGACGCCGTTCGATATGACGATGGGCATTATGTCTATCTACATCTGCGCGGCGATTTCTTATAACCTCGGCAAGCATTACGTAAAATCTCACCAGCTCGATCCCTTTATGTGCAGCATGCTGTCAATTATGGCATTCCTGCTGGTAGCAGCACCGAAAACGAGCGGCACTTTACCGGTGGATAGCCTCGGCGGAACGGGGATCTTTACCGCGATCCTGGTCGCGATCTATTGCGTTGAGATGATGCGTTTTCTGAAGGCGCATAACATCGGGATCCGCCTGCCGGATCAGGTTCCACCGATGATTAAAAACTCGTTTGACCTGCTGATCCCGGTGCTGGTGGTGGTGCTGACGCTCTATCCGCTCAGCCTGTTTATCCAGCATCAGTTTGACATGCTTATCCCGCAGGCCATTATGTCCGTCTTTAAACCGCTGGTTTCCGCCGCGGATTCATTGCCGGCAATTTTACTGGCGGTGCTGATCGGTCATCTGCTGTGGTTTGCAGGGATCCACGGGGCGGCAATTGTCTCCGGTATGCTGCAGATGTTCTGGCTGACCAACCTGGGTATGAACCAGCAGGCTCTGGCACAGGGCGCGCCGTTACCGCACATCTTTATGGAGGCGTTCTGGACGTTCTTCATTGTGATAGGTGGCTCTGGCGCCACCATGGGGCTGGTTATCTGCTATCTGCGCAGCCGCTCGGCTCATCTGCGGTCTATTGGCCGTCTGAGCGTGGTACCGAGCCTGTTTAACATTAACGAGCCGGTTATTTTCGGCACGCCAATCGTCATGAACCCGGTCTTCTTTATTCCGTTCCTGCTGTCGCCGATGGTGAACGCCGTGCTCGCCTGGGCGGCAATGAAGCTGGATCTGATCGGCCGGGTTATTTCGGTTGTCCCCTGGACTGCGCCGGCGCCGATTGGCGCAGCATGGGCGCTGGGCTGGGATTTCCGCGCGGCGATCCTGGTGATTCTTCTGGCCTGCGTTTCAGCCATCATCTATTTCCCGTTCTTTAAGGTATACGAGAAACAGCTGTTAGAGCAGGAGGCGGAAGAGGCCCAGCGCGTGGCGGAAGAGAGCCAGCAAACGGCATAAAAGCAGGCGGGCGGCGCTAAGGCCGCCCGCGTGAAAAAGCGGATTATTTTAGCGTACAGTCTCCGCACTGCTGGACGTCCGGCAGGCGGTAGCGCTGGCAGCAGGTACGCCGTACCAGCGCGCCTTCACGGATAACGACCGTACGCCAGAGCGGGTTATCCCGCCCATCGGCAAACTGCTTTTCAAAGAAGCAGTGCTGGCGCAGAGCCGCCACTCGCTCCTCTCCCAGCAGCGTCTTCATCTCACCCAGATACCAGTTAATCAAATAGCCGGTATTGCTCCAGATAAGCTTCGCGTTGATATCTCCGGTCGCTTCCAGCGCCTGAATGACCGGCTGCAGGGCGTCATTGACCAGCGTTTCTATCCGCGACTGCGGCGACTGCCCGCTACCGGCGGTGGCGGAGTGGACGTCGATCCAAAAGCAGGCCGCGCGGCCGGTTTCATGGAACTCGACGCGGAAATGCTCCGGCGCCAGGCTGATGGTTTGCTCTTCGCTTAACACGGCCAGCATCAGCGGCGGCACCAGCAGGCCGATATACCATTGCGCCCACAGCGAGAGCAGCGGTTTTTGCTCTCGCGGCAGCGTTGGCTGATTGCGATAGATATGATCGGAGTAGGTGGCCAGCAGGGAGCTCAGGGTAACCGGTGAGGACCACTCTGCAAGCGTCAGCGCACAGGACGGGGCCTCTTCATCCAGACGGAGAAAATCCAGCAGATGCGGGCGCAAGGCGGTGATTTTTTCCCGTATGGCATCCGCCAGCGCACGCTCAGCCGGCTGAAACGGGGCCTGCCAGATAATGTCGTTGCTGAATGGAATTGAACGGTAAGCCATCAGATCGCCAGATACAAATCTAAATGATAATGATTTCTGATACTAGTTGCTTGCGTAGAGGATGGCAAGATCTTTGTCCGCGCGGCGCTTCCCTGGCGGCGCGGAGGTGGGTTTAGCTGGCGAGAATAATATTACGGCCCAGGTTTTTGGCTTCATAGAGCGCGCTGTCGGCTCGCTTCAGGGCGCCGTCGATATCGGCGTCGACGAGCGGCGTCAACCCGATGCTGATGGTAACGTTGGTGGCGACGCTTTCATTAAACATGTGGGCGATTTTCAGATCGTAGACCCGCTGGCGGATCCGTTCTGCTGCCTGCTGAGCGGTTTCCGCCGTGCTGTTGGTTAGCAGCACCATAAATTCCTCCCCGCCAAAACGGGCCACAATATCCCGTGAACGCACGGCGTTACGGATCGCGGCAGAGACCTGAATCAGCGCCTGGTCGCCCATCATGTGCCCGTAGTGATCGTTGTAGGCTTTAAAGTGATCGATATCCAGCAGCAGCACATGATGGCTATTCCCATCCAGGGCCAGGAGGGTATCCAGCCGGTTTTGCAAACCGCGGCGATTGTACAGTCCGGTAAGCGGGTCGAGCATGCTCAGGTCGTTCAGCGTATTACGCTCCTTCAGCAGCTTATCCATCAGCCCCTGGGTAAAGGTATCGCTGCGTTTCTGAATCAGGTTTTGCATCGTGATGCCGACAATGGGCAGCACGAAGCAGTAGAGCATGCGCAGCCACTGCTCGCCTTCCGCAAGGATTAGGCAGGCGACAAAAGTGGGGAAGGAGTGCAGGGTAAAGGCAATGATATTATTGGAAAAAGCGATTGCGCCAATAAACAGGACGCTTAACAGGGCGATCACCAGAAAGTTAAAATGCGGCGGCGGCATCATGAATGATTTTTCGCAAACGTGCCACGCCCACAGCAGACCAAATATCAGAGAAATAAAGGAAATATTTATTCTGCGCTGGGCGAATTTCCAGTGCCATAACAATAAACCGGCGCTGCAGGCAAAAATCAGGGCGCAGGGCAGGGTAAAGCTTACGACGGTAAAGAGCGGGCTGGCCAGGGACAAGAGTGCTGAAATCAAATTAAGGACTAAAAAAAGCCGTAAGGAATACTGATATTTTTTTTCGTAATGAGCTCGCCAGGATTGTGCAGTCATATGGGGGATATCATTATTAGTCGTTAAATTTCAAAATGATGGCTGCCAAAAAATGAACAATAAAAAGCAATGCGCAATATAAGGTTTTTGCGAAATAATCAAATGTTTTAATATATAAGCCTTTCGCGCTTAATTTATCACCTTCATGAATGTATGTCATTACCGCAAACGTAAAGAATAAAGTATCCGCTCTGGTTAACATGACAAATGATAAAAGCTATCATATGATATTGGTTATCATTATCGTTATGAGAGGTGAAAAGATGTTGCAGCGGACTTTAGGCAGCGGGTGGGGCATGCTGCTTCCGGGCGCAGTCATTGCTGCTCTTGGATTTGCTGATTTGTCGCTGGATGCCTGGCGCGGGTTGGTAACCCTGGGACTGCTGATGTCTGCCGTGATGATCTGGCACCGACAGCTGCGTCATTTCGTGTTGCTGCCGTCATGCGTGGCGTTGGTTAGCGGGATTATGCTGATAACGTTGAATTTAAGGCTGATGGGGTAATTCAGGAGAGAGTAAGAATATTGGTGCGAGGGGGGGGACTCGAACCCCCACATCCTAAGGACACTAACACCTGAAGCTAGCGCGTCTACCAATTCCGCCACCTTCGCACAGTATTCTTAATTTCGATATCGCCTCGTTGGTGCGAGGGGGGGGACTCGAACCCCCACATCCTAAGGACACTAACACCTGAAGCTAGCGCGTCTACCAATTCCGCCACCTTCGCACAGTGCGAGCGATATCTACGTGGATGATGGTGCGAGGGGGGGAC
>NZ_JAQGFU010000009.1:0-66114 GCF_030078455.1 Klebsiella sp. Ech2A
GCTCTCTTTGGCGGGCAGCGTTTTTTTGCCGCCCTCTGACCAGCGGTCCATATGGAAGCTTCCGCCCCAGACCTGCCACGCCAAAGGTGCGCCGGCGCCGCGTCCCCGGGTGAACAGCTTGTTCACCCGCTGGGTGCGCTTGCTGACCACCCGGCCGTTGACGACAACTTCAACATTCACGTCGTAAATCCCATACGGCAGGCCGCGGGTATCAATCTCATGGTTGCCCATCGTGAAGTTCTGCACGCTCAGCAGGCGGCCGTCGCGCGACAGATGCACTTCGCCGGCGGCGGGCAGGAACGCGATAATCGGCGTCGCCGACTGGGAGTTATCAAAGACCGTCGAGCTGGCCTGGTTTCCCCAGGAGGCACCGTAAATTTTGCCTGCCGAAATAGCGGTCATCGGGCCGAGGGACTGCAGGTTCCACGTATCGAGCATTCCGCCCGCAAAGCGGTGACCGGCGAAGTCACGCTCGTACATCGCCTTATAGATCTCGCTGTCCTGATTGCTGGTTCCGGCGCCGTACAGCGAGCCGTCGAGCACCAGATGATGCTCGCGCAGGGAGGTAACATTGTTCATCGACAGATAGCTGGAGGTGCTGTTCCCCGCGTTGCGCATCTGGTTGTTATAGACGCCGAGGTTATAGTTCAGGGTGCTGCTGAGAGCGTTAACGCTGGACTGGCCGATATCTTCGCTGCGCGATCGCAGCACGGTACCCAGGGCCTCTTTTTTCACCACCAGCTGGAGCAGAAGCTGGCGCAGGCTGAGCTGCAGCTGCGCGTCGGCGGAGATCTTAATGCGCAGGTCGCTGTCGAAGGATTCGTTCGCCAGGGAGGCGAGCGTCTGCCGGGTTTGGGCGCTCACGGTCGCATTATTATCGCTCTCCTCCAGGCGGATCTGACGCACGCGCAGCACGCCGCCATCCAGCCAGATAAAGGCGCTGCCGAGGCGCTGATCGTCCCCGTTTCCCGCACTGCCTTCCAGATGAATAAAGAGCGGGATGCTCATCCCGTCCTGCAGGGCCTGGCTAAACGCCTGGGGAATAATTACGCCGCCGATTTGCGGTATCTGCTCCGGCGCCGCGCTGACGCTGAGCGGAACAGAAAAAATAACCATACCGTAGGCCAGGAGCGCTTTCAGCTCCGGGGAAATCCGTAGTCGCGGCATAACCTTATCCCGTCAGCACAATTGTTATTTTACGGGAACAAACTGCTCGCCCTGCCAGAGCGCGACCCGTCCTTTTTTATCGGCAACGTTGACGCGCGTGAATCGGCGCTCTTTACCGGGCATGAGGTAATAATTTTCTTTGCACTCTTTGCCATCCGCCGCCTTGAGGCATGGGCCGTAGGCGAGAATGCGCAGCGTGGCGTTTCCGCTGTTCACCAGCGTGCCGTTGGCGTACTGATAGCGGTAGTTCACCTTGCGGGGCGCCACGACCAAAATGGTGCCAATACGGGCGGATGCCGTCGCCACCGCGCTGCGGGCTGCGCCATTGCGCTGGGCGTCGCTTAGCGCCTGATCGAACCAGACGATGCGGTAATAGCGCTCCTTGTCATCCGTCGGGCCTTTGTAGAAAAAGCGAATAACATCGCTGCTTTTCGCCGGCAGCAGCAGGCTGGCAGGCGTGAGCAAAACTTCGTCCTGGCTCTCCATCGCAATGACGTTACCGCCATCGAGCGGCGAGGAGAGGCGCTCCATATGGATATTGATTAGGCGTCCACTGTCGGTGGTATTTTTTATCTCTTTGCTGAGCACGCTGCTGTCGCTGTTCATAAACGAGGAGATATCGCCCACGTCCAGCGCCCGGGCCGGCATAATTGCGCAGAAACAGAGGCCAATAGCCAGAATGTGGTTTTTCATGGGAATTCAATCCGTGAAAGAAAGCAGGGGGAAGCCCCCTGCTTTGTGCTACAGGGAAATCAGCTGGTCCAGGTCGCGTCGAACTGTACGCTGACGTCGCCGCTCCAGATCCCTTCCGGCAGCGTGCTGTAATCCGTTACAGCCGTGGTACCGTCGGTAGTGCCGCTAACGATAGAGAAGTTGAAACCATCCTGAGCGGTGGTACGGCCGGTCTGGTTGTAGCCGTTAGCCAGCGCGCTGAGGTTGCCGCCCAGCTTGCCGTTGGCGGTATCGATCATGGTGGTGTCCGCAGATTTCTCTACGGACTCGCCGTTGTAATCAACGCCAACGCTCAGCGTAGAGCCGGAGGTGTCCAGCTGAGTCAGGGTATTGGTGATCAGACGGGAAGTCAGTTTAAAGGCCGTTGCGGTGGCATCGCCTTCAATCGCAACATCAAACAGGCCTTTCTGCGAGTTAAAGCCTTTGATCCCTTCAGCGTACTGGAACGCCAGGCTGCCCAGCGGAGTAACAACCAGCTTGCTGGTGGTATCTTTTTTAGCGGTTGCTGACCAGGTCGCTACTGCCTGAGCCGTAACATCAGCGGCCTGAACAGCGCCAACACAGAGAGTAGTCATCAGAGCTGCTGCCAACATTTTCAATTTCATATTTATCACCTGATAAAGATAAGAGGCTTTTTATGGCCCGTACTGTTCCATAGTTCTTTATGGAATGATCGCCCTTAAGAACCCTGCGTCCTTAAAAACAAATACCTTAATAAATCGACAGGATGCGCTACCGCGGCAGATTAAATAAGCCGCAGGCCGTTCTTTGATGCTGGCAGAATAAAACGCATCAGGGCCAGCATCGTTATATTATTGTTGTTAAGCAAACCGACCTTATTGCTGGTATTGCTTTTATGCAAACTGACCGTCTTAATGCTTAAGCCGAGTGTTTGCGAAATGTCATTAATTAAATTACCGATAATCATTAATGACATTATTTTCTCTTCGCGCGGAGTCAGGCTTCGCTTTCTTATTTTATACTTTTTAAGCTTAAACATATTCTCTACCGCCTTGACGCTGGCATTGGCCGAGAGAAAATAAATATCATTAATGTCCGATACGTCGCTAACAAATTTTGCATCCGGGGCGACAATAACTTTCGCCAGGCTGTTAGACAGATAGTATCGGTAGAAACATAATATATGATCTAAATGTGCAAAATGGATAATTACATAGTCGTCAGCGCTCAGATCCGCACACTGCCTGCGGGCCAACTCGCTATCAAAACTGCCGGCACAACCGATATAACAGAAGTCATCGGCCATATGGCTCAGGCCTTGTATAAAGAAATAATTATCAGTTACAATCAGTACAGCCATAATAACCAGCCTCTGTTCCATTGGGCCACCGGTCCGGAAAAAACACCTCCACGATGCCTTCGCTACTGATTATGACGGGTTCGTAACAACAACCTGGCACACCCCTGTCATTCATTAACATTGTTATCGCAGGACAACCACATCCTTTTATTAACCTTGTTACGTCACGGCCGCAACATTTTGTACAGCAATAATAATCGTAGTGTTCATATTTTATTACTCATAAAGTTATGAAGCGTAAAGAAATCACATTTGTTGATTTTATGTAAAAACGTAACTCACTGAAATAAATGACATAAATACATAAAAATTAACAAATAAGAGATTTTTTATAACAAACATCTTATTGGATTAAGATAATTCTTAGTTATGAATGAATGCCGGGAGTAAGCTTTAATGCTAGTATCTCAATATCAAATCTTAGACAAATTCTATTAGCGGTAACTATTCTCACGATAAGAAACGATATATGGAAACTATTTACGTTATCGAGAACACGCTCAGGTTCAATCCTACGGCGCATACTCTGCATTCTATAGAAAGCAATGAGCGTATCACTCTGGCAATACCGGCAAGCCTTTGCTTTATTTTATTAATTAAAAACCAGGGCAGAATAGTCACCCAGGCAGAGCTGTTGCATAATGCCTGGGGAGAAAGAGGGATGAACGTTACGCCAAATACCCTACACCAAAACATCTCCCTGCTGCGTAAATCATTAAATCGCCTGCACGTTAACGGCAGCATAATTCAAACAATCCCGAAACGGGGATTTATGATTGCCGATGACACCACCATTTTTGCCCTGCATATTGAAAGCGACCCGGGGTCCGAAGACGATAGTGGAACGAACATTGAGGAAAATGTTAATAACCCGCATCAACCTCCGGCAGTAGAAAGTATCGCACCGCAGCAGCCAGATCCGGAACCACCTCGGGATAACCTATCGACGTCGCCGCCGGTGAACGAAGACCAGTTCGCCCCGCGGATATTTTCCGGCATCAGGTTCTCTGACAGTCAAAAAGGAACCTGTAGAGTTGCGGGTTTCGCCAGCCTGCTGGCGATTGTTCTGTTGATCTATGTTTATTATTTCCCGCAGACCAGCACACCTTTCTCCTCTTATACCGAGCTGGCCACTCCCGGTTCCTGCAAGCTTTTTCGTAATGATGATTTAAGATTTGATGAATTTTTTATTAACTTTATGCAGGAGAAGCACATCGGCTGTTCCGATGGCCAGGCGGTATATATTACCAACCACTATCCGTCGAGCAGAACGTCGCTGATCGTTTGTCGCTATCCGATCACATCAAGCAAAAAATCATTCTGTACCTCCTCCTACTACTTAAAATAAAAGATAATATCGGCATATAAAATGAAGAAAATAATAACTCTCATCATCATTATTCTTACGATCGGCGGTGCTGTATATTACACTCACTTCCGTGAAGAGGATGATAGTATTGACTGTACGTCGGCCTTTTCGATTATCAATGATGACGAAACATTCTCGTTTTCAGTGACATTCTTCACTAAAAATGGCAATGGTCTGATGACCTTTACCGGCAATTCCGGAAATGCCCAGGACAATATCAGCATTCGCAAATTTTTCTCCTACACTAAAAACAAGAGCGATATCTTTATTTTTAAAAATAATGATTCCAACATGCGAACCAGTTCACCGGCGTTCTCCGAAAAGTTCGATGATATTCTCCCGCCGTTCTTTACTGAAATGAGCAAAGAAGATAACTTTATTATTAAAATAATAAAAATAAAGCCTGGCGCGTGGGTATTTATGTCGACAAACACGCCCTATTTTGTCTGTGAAAACACCCGTTCTTAACAGCCACTAGCTTAGCATACAGCGTGGCGGTGATAGCTGCCGGGGCATCGCTTAATGACGCAGTGCGGCTGGTAGCAGCACCCCTCCGCGGTGGTTGCGCTAAAGTCATGAGGGCAGGATGGCCGCTCTCTCAGCGACTCCCACTGCGTATCGCTGTAGGTCGCAATATTGTAAACCTTAAAGAAATGATATTTATTATTTATCAGAACTTTAGATGAATACAGCTTCATTGATTCTCCGGGAATCAACAGAATATCCGCTTCATACCAGATGATAAACTTTAAAAAACGCAGTCCGCAGATACTGGAGAATGCGACGCCAGAATGCGGGCATATGATTGTATTAAGAACCGTCCATTTCATGTTTCATCCTTGTATCCCTGGCCAGCAATCATGACTTCAGAAATAGCAAATATTATAATTAACCGCAAGTCCGCAGCGCAATAATGTGATATGGGACAGCCATCGGCCACATCCGCCATAGCTATTTAGAAGTAATCGCCATAATATTTAATACGTAGATTTCGCCCCTGAAAATACATATTTATATGTAAAGTCTGAAAAGCATAAAATAGCCCTGCATAACTTTACAAAAAAATATCGCCGTGGAATTCAGATTAAACAACGACATAACGGCAAAATAGACTATTTTGCCGTCCATGCTCACGCTTACCCCTGGCGGGCCGCTCGCCGCCGGGGGTTATGGGAGTAGAAAGGCCTCGGCGCCCACTGCGTGAATGATAGCCATCAGAGCGTCATCTCTCTCGCGGCGGCGCGGCGGTAGTAGAAAGGTTCTTTGCCCCCGCTTACCAGGTTTTGCCGATATTAAACTGGAACTGCTCGGCCTTATCGCCATCGTACTTTTTAAAGGGCTCAGCCCAGGAGAAGACCAGCGGCCCCAGCGGCGACATCCACTGTACCGCAATCCCCGCCGACATTCGGATATGCAGCGGGTCGCTATAGTCCGGGATCCCCGCCGCCAGGGTTTGGGCGTTATTCTGCCACGAGGTGCTCCATACCGTGCCCGCATCAACAAAGAGCGAGGTCCGCAAACTGTCGGCATATTTGTCGCTAATAAACGGCGTAGGAATAATAAACTCGCTGTTCAGCACCGCCATCGCATTTCCTCCAACCGCGTCGGAAGAGCTCTCCAGCGGGCAGCCGCTATAGCTGCTTTCAGAACCATTACAGCGATAGTAGGCCGCCTTCGGGCCGATAGTATTTGAGGAGAAGCCGCGCACCGATGACGATCCCCCGGCGTAGAAATTATCGTAAAAGGGCACCGTGCTCCCCTGCAGGCCGCCGGCATAGCCCGCTTTGAGATGCTCCATCCATACCCAGCTTTGGCCTTCGTTTAGCGGCACATACTGGGTGCTATCAAGGGTGAGCTTGTAATAGCGGTTATCCGATCCCGGGACGGTCACTTTGCCGCTCAGGCTGCTTTTATTGCCGGAGCGGGGGAAAAATCCGCGATCGAGATCGTTATAGCTCCATCCGAGGCTGATAAAAAAATCGTTGGCGCTGTATTCCGCCCCGCTGTCGCCATCTTTGGTCACTACCTGCGGATAAATGCCCCGCGAGTTAAGGTAATTCCAGGTCGTGAGCTCCGGATCCATATTGGTCAGGCGGTTGTGGACATAATCAACGCCCAGATTCAGCGAGTTATTTTCGCTAATCGGGAAGCCGAGATTGCTGCCAAGGCCGTAGCTTTGCTGGTTGTAGCTGCCGGAGTCGGCATCGGAGGCGTCATAGCTGTTATAGAAAATCTTGCCGCCCAGACTCACGCCGTCGACGGTGAAATAGGGGTTAGTCGCGCCGAGCTCAACGTAGGACTGATAGCTATTGCGGGTACCGTTAAAGCTGACGCTGTTGCCGGTGCCCAGCCAGTTATCCTGGGTCACTCCCAGCTGGTAGCTGACGCCGCTATCGGTACCAAAGCCCAGGCCAACGTTAAATGAGCCGGTATTGCGCTCTTTCACCTTATAGACAACGTCAACCTGGTCCTGGCTGCCGGCAACCGGGGTTATCTCTTTATCAACGCTCTCGAAATAGCCCGTGCGGTCAAGACGCTCTTTTCCCTGCTGCACCTTTTCATCGTTGAGCCACGCGCCCTCCATTTGCCGCATTTCGCGGCGTAAAACGGCATCGCGCGAGGTATCGTTGCCGATAAAACGAATCTGGCGTACGGAGTAGCGGCGCCCGGCATCGACGCTAATACGCAGCGTGACGCTTTTCTGCCGATCGTCAATGTCGGCGTGCGTCGTCACCTGCGGCCAGGCATAGCCATATTTACCGAAGCGCTTTTTAATCGTATTTTCGACGGCGGTAATCTCGGCTCCGCTATACTCCCTGCCGGACAGCGGCTGGGCCAGCGCCTCAATTTCCTGGCCATGCGTAGCCATCTCACCCGTCACCACGGTGCGGCTGACCTTGTAGCGTTCTCCCTCTGTAAGGTCGATCGTCAGATAGAGCGATTTTTTATCCGGGGTAATACTGACCTGGCTGGAATTAATGGCAAAACGCGCATAGCCGCGATCGAGATAATAGCTGCGAAGCGTTTCAAGATCCGCCGCCATTTTTTGTTTTTGATATTTTTTATCACCGATAACGTTCCACCACGGAACCCGATCGCGGAGCTGAAGCTGGTCGAGAAGCGTTTCCTCGCTAAACGCTTTATTGCCAATAATATTAATCTGGGCAATGGTTGCCGACTTCCCTTCCTGAAAGACAAATTTTAAATCCACGCGGTTGCGCGGCAGCGGCGTCACCACCGCATGGACCGTGGCGCTATATTTCCCGACGCTATAATAGAAATCCTGCAACCCCTTTTCTATTTCGCTGAGGGAGTTACGATCCAGCGCGCTACCCGCATCAACGCCGCTGGCGGTGAGGTTCTCTTTCAACATCTCGTCCTTCACCGATTTATTGCCGGCGAAGCTGATACTGGCAATGGTCGGGCGCTCTTTAACCTGCACCACCAGCGCACGGCCATCGCGCAGGATCTGCACGCTCTCAAAGTTGCCGCTGGCGTACAGGCCGCGTATCGCGTCGCTGATATCGTCGTTCGAGACCTCTTCTCCCGGATGAACGGGCATGTTCAACAGTGCCGCTCCTACGGTAACGCGCTGCAGGCCCTCAAAGCGAATATCATCAATAGTGTACGAAGTCGCGGCATAAAGCGTTAAGGGTGAAATCAATAATCCGGCAATGATATTTGTTTTCTTTAGCATGGGCGTTTTATTTAAAAGAGATTTAGAAATAGCAGGAATCTGCTGGGATTAACCTAAGCGAGGCGCAGAATTGCACTTAATTATGGTGAAAAAATGGAGAAAAAATGGATCTTAAGGAACCGTAAATAAGAAATTTATCGACGGAACTCGAGCCTGTTTTTTCGGTCTGAGAGGGTCAGGAAGTAATATATAACGTACTTTTAATTAATTAAAAAAAACAAAAAGCCCCCTTTCGCATTGGTTGAAAGGGGGAAAGATCTTGTTAGGAATGATGCTCTCTGGGGTTGACCAGGAACACGCAAAAGTTAGCTTAAAATACCGCAGATAAAATGAAGAGATATTGAAAAAATTATGCAGAGAGACCATCACGCATGCGCAAAATATATCTGCAGGGATATTAATCCAGATTCTTCATATTTTCCTCAAAATGACAGGATATGGTCGCAGAGGCTTATGGGAGCATCATCGAAAGCCGATTGCGATATCTAAAAGTAAAGTAGTGGCGCCTTACCAGGGACGGTAAGGCATTTTCCCGCGGCGGCGCTGGACACCAGGGCCCGGCAGAGAGCCATGCCGGGCGGCAACCTGACCGTGACGTCACCCTCTGCCCGCGCCATAAAGCGACGGGCAGCATCGTTCTGGAACCGGCATGAATCAGCGTAAAAATGGGATCCAACAGGCCGTGCTGCACGAACTGGTGTGCTGGATAAAAAATAATCTTGAGAAAAAACTCACCGTCAATGCGCTAAGCGTTTTTTCCGGCTATTCAGAGTGGCACCTGTTTCGCCTCTTCCAGCAATACTTCCAGATGTCGCCAATGGAATTCATCAGGCGGCAGCGGATGCTGCTGTGCCGGGATTTGCTGCAGATAAAGCCGGCCTTTCGCATCGTCGATATCTGCATTATGGCCGGCTATGAAGACATCAGCGCATTTATCCGAACCTTTAAAAAATACTATTCGGTCACGCCCTCGCAGTTTCGTAAAATTTCGGCGGTATAAAGCCGCCGTACAGGCGCCTGGCCGACACGCTAACCCGGCAGGGTTGACTAAAATAAACGGATGTCCCTGCGGAGCGCCGCGCCATGAGCATCCTCTGTTTGCCGCGATTATTTATCGTCTGGTCTACCTGCCTCCTCGCGATGCTGTTAGTTGGCTCCGTTTATGCCGCTTCCGCTGAGAAAAAACCGCCGGCGCCCGGCGCGAGGAGACGCCGTTCAAGACGGGCACGTCCCTGCAGTGCAGTAAGGCGCTGAGGTACTAAAAAACCCCGCGAAGCGGGGTTTTCGTCAGCCGGGACGGCGCGTTCCACAACGCGCGCCCTTTACCCGATCAGAAGAAGTATTTGAAACGCACCCGCGCGCCGTAGCGCTCATCGGTATTGCCGGTTTTGGCTGCCGACGAATCCAGCCACGACGCGTAGGCCCCGAGGTAGATATTAAAGTTCGGCATATCCATGATATTCGGCAGCTGCCACGAGGTATGAATGGTGTGGATGTCATAGCGTCCCGGCGCCAGAATCGCGCAGTCGCCGTCGCACTCCGCGCTCACGCCGGACAGATTGAACTGGTCGATTTTGTTGTGCGCATAGATATAGCCGAGCTCCACGCGATGCCATAGCGCATTAATACCGGCGCTAAAGTCCTTTTCGTCCGCCGCATCCAGATAGGCGCTGCTCAGATTGACCACCGCCCCATCCTGCGGGTCGGCCTTCTGCGTATTCCAGCTGAGGGTCATACCATAGCCGGTACGGCTGGACTGATCGACCCAGCGGCCCTCCTGGTTCTGGTAACCGTAGGCGTTATTCACGAGGTTGCTCTCCAGCGCCGCCGCGACCGACCAGGCGCCGGAACGCCACGCCGCCACCGGACGGACGTAAACCGCATTTTTCCGATTATCCAGCGCATTGCCGTGGTAGCTCTGGTCAACAAACAGCGAGCTGCCGTCCTCCACCAGCGTATTGACCTCAAAATACCAGTTATCAAGGTTTTTGCTGAGCAGGAAGTTGCCGCCGCTGCTGCTGCGCCCGCGCCCTTCTTTCATCATGTAGATATAGCCGTAGCCGTCGCTGTACAGGTCGTTGGCCGTGTTGCCGGAATATTCAATAAACGTATCCTGATTAAGCGGGAACATATCGTAGGCTTCGAAGCGACCAATTTTAATTTTCCAGTCATCCTCCTGACCAAAGAAGAACGCCGCGTCATCAAGATTCATTTTGCCATTCATATCCGCCAGCGGCTGCACGCTAAACCCGGCGTATTTACCGTTAGCGCCTTTCCGCAATCCATCAAAGCCCAGAAGAATACGTCCGTTAATATCCCAGCGCTCTTTATCTCCCGGAGCCCAGTTTTTATTGGCGCTGGTTTTTATCGAGGTCAGGCTGCCGGTGCGGCTGGCGCCGTCCATATTAAACTCAACGTCACCGTAGAATTTGATATCGCCATAATCATTAAGCTGTAACGCGGGTTTAGCCGGCGCGGCGCTGGCGACCGCAGCGGGCGTATCCTGACGTTTTAACTCGTCGATCTCCGCCTCCGCGCTGGCCGCCCGCTGCTCGGTCGCCTTCAGCCGTTGTTCCATTTGTGCCAGACGCTCCTCAAGGGATAACGGCGCCTGCGCATTGACCACAGGGGTAAATAAAGACGTCAAAAAACAGCCGACCCAGAATTTATTCATCGGTAGAGCCTTTTATTATTTAATTAAATAGAGTTTATTTTTAGGGTTTATGAATAAAGCATGACGATGATGACAATAATAACCCGCCCATCGTCACGGACGGGTTATTAACAACAGCAGCAATATTATTCGCGCGACCGGACGGCGGCGCCAGTACCCCACGGCGATATAATCGCAGGGCTATTCGGGCCTGCCGGTCTATTTTCTCCTGAGGATCTATCTCCGCACAGGAATATCATCAATGATTCCCCGGACGGTATATTTTATCGGCGTAGCTAGTTTATCGGCAGCGGCTGCTTCAGATTGTCCTCACTATCGTTTTCCGGACGCGCAGCCTGTCGGCGCTCCGCCAGTAACGCGCAAATCTCCGCGTGCTTATCTTCCGTGAAGGTGTAGCGTGACATACAGCCCATACGAATCAGCGAGCCAACTGCGGGCAGCAGGCAGATACCGAAGAACAGCCCGTTCAGCACGCTCTCGCTCTGGCTGGCCGCCTGCGGCACGTAGCCTATCAGCGTCAGAAATACGCCGATTAATCCGCCGCCGACGGCCACCGACATTTTGCCGGTAAACGTTTGTCCGGAGAAGGTAATCGCCGCGCAGCGCTTGTTGGTGTGATATTCGGCGTATTCAATGGTATCGGCAATCATTGACGAGGTCAGAATATTGGACATCATCACAAACAGCGTGCTTAAACCCAGCAGAATAAAGAGCAGCATCGCGTGCTGATAGCCGGCAAACCACATCACCACGCGCACCAGGATATCCAGCCCGCAAAGGATCATAAACAGCTGTCGCTTCTGCATTCTGCGCGTCAGCATCGGGGCGACGAGGCACAGCACCGCGGCGACGATCCCCATAACACCGATCGCCATCTGCAGCCCGCCGTCGCCCATATTGTAGATAAAGAAATAGATATAAATCCCGCCGGCGACGTTGTGGAATATGCAGAAAAAGAACGACAGCAGGACAATAAATAGCGGCTTATTTTGCCGCAGATTATGGAAGGTATCGCGCATGGTGACCTTTTCCGGTCCGGCCTGCACGCGCTCTTTAATCTGGAAGAAACCGTTCAGCATCAGCGGCAGGCCGACCATCATCATCACCAGCGCCGCCATAAAATAGCCCTTATCGTTGCTGTACTGAGCAAAGAAGGCCGCAAGCTTGGGGAAGAAGATGTTGGCGCAGGCGATCCCGGCATTGACGCCGAGCATTGCCGCCGTCACCGCGCGGGTGCGCTGGCCGGAGTCGTTGGTCATCACCGAGGACATCGACCAGAACGGAATATCCGATATCGCGTACAGCGTGCCCCACAGTATATAGGTCACCCCGGCGTAGATAATCATGGTGGTCATATCAGCTTCGATTTTATAAAACGCCAGCAGCGTGACCCCGGTAATTAACAGCGGCGCAATCAGCAGGAAATGACGAAACTTACCAAAGCGGCTGTTAATGGTATCCATAATGCTGGCGAACAGCGGGTCGTGAACCGCATCCCACGCGCGCGCAATAAGGAAAATCGTACTCGCCGCCAGCGCCGAGATCCCCAGCACATCGGTATAAAAATAGTTAATAAACGAGCCCACTAAACCAAAACTAAAACACTGACCTAAACCATAGCCAAAATAAGACCACAACTCCCGAGACGGTATTTTCATTGTCGTTGCCATAGTGCGTACCCTAATCCCGGCGGCGAACCGCCGGATATATTATTATTATGCCCGTGACGGCTGGGCAATGTGACGAAGCCTGCGCATAAGCGCAATCTCTTTGCGGGAGAACGGGATCCCATTCTCTTCAAAGACGTCGTGGAACCACAGCCGGCAGTAATCGCCAGACTCCTTCATCACTACCGGCCACGGCAGCCACGTCTGGGTTTTACCGCGCACCAGGCCCCACTGGTAAGGTGCGACTTTCGCTATATACATCAGCGGCAGCTGCTCTTCGATGGTGCTGCCGACGTGGCGAGCCAGCCATTCGGTGCAAAAAAGCGGCCGCTCCAGCTGCTGGAGCTGCTGGATAATCGCCGTCATGCGGGCGGTATTGGTGTAGGCGTGATAGCTGATCACGTCCGAAAGCGCCAGCGCGGCCCGATCCAGCGGGTGCTGGTAGAATGTCTCTCCTTCAACTTCCTCCGGGAGGCGCCACGCGCAGACGGTAAGCGGCTGCGTCGGGTCCTCTTCCCTCGCCCAGCGGAAGGCGAGCTCCATCAGCTCCTGGGCGTAGGTTTCCAGCTTTTCGTCGTACAACACCTCAACCGTGCCGGTGGCAAAGATGCCGCGATTGCCCGGCTCGTTATAGAGATCCCAGAGCAGAACGCGCTTATCGTCGCGGAACTGGCGGATAACGTCGCGGATATAGCATTCGATCTGCGGCCAACAGTCGCGGTCGCAAACCTTGTCCCGTCCGGGGCTCGCCGCCGCCTGGCTGTTGTGCTTGCCGGGTACCGGCGGCTTTTGCGGCCCCAGATAGGGTTCATCGCCCGAAAAACCGCAGTCGTCCATCAGCGTCAGCATGGTGCTAAAGCCGCGGCTATCGGCAATCGTCAGGAAACGCTCGATGCGCGCCATCAGGCCATCGCGATCGGCCTCCCAGACGATAAACGGCAGGTTGATGCGCAGCGTGTTGTAGCCCGCCTCTGCCGCCCAGCCCAGTTCACGTTCGATGGTTGGCGCATCGAACGTCTCCTCCTGCCAGATATCGGTCCAGTTAACCGCCGTCGAAGGCAGATAGTTAAACCCGCAAAGCCAACCCTGCTGCTGATACCACGCCTGCGCCTGCTCTTTGCTCCACTGCTGTTTCATCACTGCTCCTTACCGCTGATAATAATTAGCTAATAAATATTAGTTTTGGCATAAATGAGCAAATAGCGGCATGCAGAAAAGAGATAATTCTCACAAACCTGGCGCGCTGACATCGATGAAACGTGATCGACTGCGCAGAAGACGCTGGCCGGATAAGAAGGCTGTTTCGCAAGACGGTGGGCAGAGGACGGGAAAGAGGCTGAACGAAAGATAAACGGTTAATCCATTGTTTATTAAACTAATTTATTTAAATCTGGCGTCAGGCGCGGCGGTCTGTTCAGTCCGGATATGAGAGCAGGAAGCAGAGGAAGAGGAAACGGGAAACGGGAAACGGAGAGCAGGAAGGCGACAGGCGGGCCACGCCAGGACAAAAAAAACCCTGCCGAAGCAGGGTTTATTATTCCGAGACTACCGTTCTCAATACGTACTGATTAGAACGGGATGTCGTCGTCGAAATCCATCGGCGGTTCATTAGAAGGTGCTGCCGGAGCCTGCTGCTGCGGACGAGACTGCGCGCCGCCGCTGAACTGGTTGCCACCCTGCGGCTGCTGCTGTGGCTGCTGAGGCTGACCCCAACCGCCCTGCTGCTGGCCGCCGCCTGCCGGAGCGCCGCCGCCCTGACGGCCACCCAGCATCTGCATGGTGCCGCCAACGTTGACCACGATCTCAGTGGTGTACTTCTCAGTACCGGACTGATCGGTCCATTTGCGGGTACGCAGCTGGCCTTCGATATAAACCTGCGAACCTTTACGCAGGTATTCGCCGGCCACTTCAGCCAGCTTGCCGAACAGCACTACGCGGTGCCATTCGGTCTGTTCTTTCATTTCGCCGGTCTGCTTATCGCGCCAGGATTCGGAAGTCGCCAGCGTGAAGTTGGCGACGGCGCCGCCACTTGGCATGTAGCGTACTTCCGGGTCCTGCCCCAGATTACCGACGAGAATCACCTTGTTTACGCCTCTGCTGGCCATGATCGAATCTCCTGAATACGTTTCTTAATAAGTGTAAACCGGTAATTCTAACACCACAAAGGCCCTTTTAGATAGCTGGGACGTCGATTCCAGTAAACATCTTATCGCTATACAATTTTTCACCATCAACCCCCGCTGCCATTCCAATACTGTATATTCAAACAGGTCGGATTGTGCCATAATTAGCCGTTTCCGCCGTTTGTTCTTCATACAAACCAGGCAATCCGTATATCTACCTACCGGGAAAGGTGAATGGATAAGATCGAAGTTCGGGGCGCCCGCACCCATAATCTCAAAAACATCAACCTCGTTATCCCCCGCGACAAGCTAATTGTCGTCACCGGGCTTTCAGGGTCAGGCAAATCCTCACTGGCTTTCGACACGCTGTATGCCGAAGGGCAGCGCCGCTACGTTGAATCGCTCTCCGCCTACGCGCGCCAGTTCCTGTCGCTGATGGAGAAGCCGGATGTCGACCATATCGAAGGGCTGTCGCCGGCGATTTCCATCGAGCAGAAATCAACGTCCCATAACCCCCGCTCTACGGTAGGCACCATTACCGAAATTCACGACTATCTGCGTCTGCTGTACGCCCGCGTCGGCGAACCGCGCTGCCCGGACCACAACGTCCCGCTGGCGGCGCAAACCGTCAGCCAGATGGTCGATAACGTGCTTTCCCAGCCGGAAGGCCAGCGCCTGATGCTGCTGGCGCCGATTATCAAAGAGCGTAAAGGCGAGCATACCAAGACCCTGGAAAACCTGGCGAGCCAGGGCTATATCCGCGCGAGGATCGACGGTGAAGTTTGCGATCTCTCCGATCCGCCAAAGCTTGAGCTGCAGAAGAAACACACCATTGAAGTGGTTATCGATCGCTTCAAGGTGCGTGACGATCTCGCCCAGCGGCTGGCCGAATCGTTTGAAACGGCGCTGGATCTCTCCGGCGGCACCGCCGTTGTTGCCAATATGGACGACCCGAAAGCGGATGAGCTGCTGTTCTCCGCCAACTTCGCCTGTCCGATTTGCGGCTACAGCATGCGCGAGCTGGAACCTCGCCTGTTCTCCTTCAACAACCCGGCCGGCGCCTGCCCCACCTGCGACGGCCTTGGCGTGCAGCAGTATTTCGATCCCGAACGCGTGATCCAAAACCCGGAGCTGTCGCTGGCGGGCGGGGCGATCCGCGGCTGGGATCGGCGTAACTTCTACTATTTCCAGATGCTGAAGTCGCTGGCCGAGCATTACCAGTTCGATATCGAAGCGCCCTGGGGCACCCTCAATGCCGACGTGCAGAAAGTCATTCTGTCCGGCTCCGGCAAAGAGAACATTGAATTCAAGTACATGAACGATCGCGGCGACACCTCCGTGCGCCGCCATCCGTTCGAAGGCGTTCTGCACAATATGGAACGCCGCTACAAAGAGACCGAATCCAGCGCGGTGCGCGAAGAGCTGGCGAAGTTTATCAGCAACCGCTCCTGTACCAGCTGTGATGGCACCCGTCTGCGCCGCGAAGCGCGCCACGTCTTCGTCGAAAATACGCCGCTGCCGACAATCTCCGATATGAGCATTGGCCATGCGATGGACTTCTTCACCAACCTGAAGCTCTCCGGGCAGCGGGCACAAATCGCTGAAAAGGTGCTGAAGGAGATCGGCGATCGCCTGAAGTTCCTCGTTAACGTCGGCCTGAACTACCTGACGCTCTCGCGTTCGGCAGAGACGCTGTCCGGCGGCGAAGCCCAGCGTATTCGTCTGGCCAGCCAGATCGGCGCCGGGCTGGTCGGCGTCATGTACGTGCTCGACGAGCCGTCCATCGGCCTGCATCAGCGCGACAACGAACGCCTGCTCGGAACGCTGGTTCACCTGCGTAACCTGGGCAATACGGTCATTGTCGTTGAGCATGATGAGGACGCGATTCGCGCCGCTGACCACGTGATCGATATCGGCCCCGGCGCTGGCGTACACGGCGGACAGGTGGTGGCCGAGGGCACGCTGCAGGATATTATGGCGGTGCCTGAATCCCTGACCGGGCAGTACATGAGCGGCAAGCGCAAGATTGCGGTGCCTGAGCAGCGCGTAGCCGCCGACCCGCAGAAGGTGCTGAAGCTGACCGGCGCGCGCGGTAACAACCTGAAGGACGTTACGCTGACGCTGCCGGTGGGCCTGTTTACCTGCATTACCGGCGTCTCCGGTTCCGGTAAATCAACGCTGATTAACGATACGCTGTTCCCGATAGCCCAGCGCCAGCTCAACGGCGCGACTATCGCCGAACCGGCGCCCTATCGCGACGTGCAGGGGCTGGAGCATTTCGATAAGGTTATCGATATCGACCAGAGCCCCATTGGCCGTACGCCGCGCTCTAACCCGGCAACCTATACCGGCGTGTTTACGCCGGTACGCGAACTGTTCGCCGGCGTGCCGGAATCACGTTCACGCGGCTACACGCCGGGGCGCTTTAGCTTTAACGTTCGCGGCGGCCGCTGCGAAGCCTGCCAGGGCGATGGCGTTATCAAGGTCGAGATGCACTTCCTGCCGGATATCTACGTGCCGTGCGACCAGTGCAAGGGCAAGCGCTATAACCGCGAAACGCTGGAGATTAAGTACAAAGGTAAGACTATCCATGAAGTGCTGGATATGACTATCGAAGAGGCGCGCGAGTTCTTTGACGCCGTCCCTGCGCTGGCGCGTAAGCTGCAAACCCTGATGGACGTAGGCCTGACCTATATCCGCCTGGGCCAGTCGGCGACCACGCTCTCCGGCGGCGAGGCTCAGCGCGTGAAGCTGGCGCGCGAGCTGTCGAAGCGCGGAACCGGCCAGACGCTGTATATTCTCGATGAGCCGACCACCGGTCTGCACTTCGCCGATATCCAGCAGCTGCTGGACGTTCTGCATCAGCTGCGCGATCAGGGCAACACCATCGTGGTTATTGAGCACAACCTGGACGTCATCAAAACCGCGGACTGGATTGTGGACCTCGGCCCGGAAGGCGGCAGCGGCGGCGGGGAAATTCTCGTCTCCGGGACCCCAGAGACGGTTGCCGAGTGCGAAGCCTCGCACACCGCGCATTTCCTCAAGCCGCTGCTGGGCTAATCACTGTGAAAGCTGCTGTCGGGTCGGCTCCGACAGCAGCCTAATCGCCTGCTGATAAGAGGCGTCGACCAGGTAGTAAATCTGCGAATCGGGTAGCGAACCGTCAAGGAATACCGTACTCCAGTGGGCCTTGTTCAAGTGCCGGCTAGGGCGCACGTCTACGTGCTGCTCCCGCAGAAGCTCGGCAAGTTCCGGGCTGGCCTTCAGCGACACCGCGGGGCGCTTATCCTCCACCTCCTTGACCATCGCAAACAGCACGTCCGACACTTTAATCTGCGTCGCCTTCCAGTCGCTGTGTACGCTTTGCTCCGCGCCAGGCTTGGCCATGCAGTAGAGCAATAACTCCGAAATTGTCATCTAATATTCCCCCATGAGCGTCCCGACGCGATGGCGCGAACCGCCGTGAATGCGATATTCCGCGAGCCGCATCGCGGCCCGGCTGTCGATGTCAGATAAGCGATTCATGCTGCGAATGAATCTTTCTAAGTGTGCAGCAATAAGCGAAAAGGTAAAACCTTCCGGAGCGGATTTTGTACAAAAAAACGGCAGCCCACCGGCTGCCGCTGTTGCTGGCTGCTATTTCGCCCGCAGGCTATCAGTAATCGGAGTTCACAATAACCTCTTCTCCCTGGGCCCCGGCCATCGGTAAAGGCTTGTAGGAGGAGTTGGAGGCGCGCAGAATGCGAATGCCTCGCGCGCCCGCTTCACGGGCGGCGCCAATATCGTTATCCGAGTCGCCGTAGAAGACCTTGATGTTTTTCTCCTGCAGCCACTGGGTTTTCGTGTTCTGTCCCGGCTTATCGCCGGCAAAAATGACCGGGTTCATGTTTGCTGCGGGGATCAGGAAATCATCCTGCAGGGTTTTCGAGACCGTTTCGGTTTTGGTCTGACTGCGGCCGGTCACAAAATAGATGCTATCGCCGCGCTTAACGTGCATCGCAATCAGCTGACGCGCGACCTCTTTCGGCATGCTGAAATCATCCCAGCCGTTGTTCATTTTTTCCCAAAACTCGGGGTTTTTCAGGTAAGCATCGCTGCCGGGAGAGAATGTTTTCTGACCGCGCCAGAATCCAGGGCTGGAAAACAGCACGGTATCGTCAATATCAAAGCCCACCGCAATCGGCTGGCGCCCCAGCAGGCTATTTTCAATCTGCGCCACCGAGACCCAGTGAATCGGCGCCTGTTCAGCGAGCTTAGCGACGTTGGTTCCCGTCGAGAGGGGCTGCGGCGTCGAGGCGCGGGCAACGACGGCGCTATTAAGCGTGAACAGCAGGCAGACGGCCCCGAAGGCCAGGGTGATTTTGCGCATATTTATCCCTATAAACGTCATCATTCAAACGGCCTCTTTGACGGCTACGGTTAGCCGAACGCTCCCTGGGGCTGAGACGCATTTTGCATGATTGCGAGTGTAAATAACCGAATCATTATAATTTTCAATAATGTGGGTGCTTATAAATTCACCATGACCTTAACCCCGGCATCCGGCGATGAAAAGAGGTTTCTGCTCGAATGTCATAGAAAAAGAGAATGATCACACTTCAGGAAGGGAATTGCCCTCTCCTTTATACGTCGGAAAGGGCCAGATATTGCCGGGGGGTTATATCACTGCAGAAAATGCCTGCGCGACGCGCTGAACGTTGCCCGAGTTAAGGCCCGCCATGCACATTCTTCCGCTGGAAATCAGATAGACGCCAAACTCTTCACGCAGGCGATCGACCTGAGCGGCGCTCAATCCCGTGTAGCTAAACATACCGCGCTGCTTGAGCAGGTAGTCAAAGTTAACGCCGGGGACCGCCTCTTTCAGGACGTTCACCAGCTCCTGACGCATCGCCAGAATGCGGGTGCGCATCTCTTCGACTTCCGCCAGCCATGAGGCCTTCAGCTCCACGTCGTTCAGCACGGTGGCAACCACCTGCGCCCCGAAGTTCGGCGGGCTGGAGTAGTTACGGCGTACGGTCGCCTTCAGCTGGCCGAGCACGCGTCCCGCCGTTTCGCTATCTTCGCAAACCACCGACAGGCCGCCGACGCGCTCGCCGTACAGGGAGAAGATTTTCGAGAAGGAGTTGCTGACCAGCATCGGCATGCCGGCGCTGGCAATCGTGCGGATTGCCCAGGCGTCATCTTCCATGCCCGCGCCATAACCCTGGTAGGCGATGTCGAGGAAAGGGATCAGGCTGCGCGCTTTCAGCACTTTTGCCACTTCATCCCACTGATCATGGCTCAGATCGGCGCCGGTTGGGTTATGGCAGCACGGATGCAGCAGCACGATATCGCCTTCAGGCAGGGTGCGCAGCGTCTCGAGCAGCGCCTCAAAGCGCACGCCGTTGGTCTCATTATCAAACCAGGGGTAAGTACTTACTTCGAAGCCAGCCCCTTCAAAGATGGCGATGTGGTTTTCCCAGGTCGGATCGCTGACCCATACGCGCGCCTGCGGGAAGTAGCGCTTGAGGAAATCCGCCCCCACCTTCAGCGCGCCGGAACCGCCCAGCGTCTGAATGGAAGCCACGCGCTGCTGCTGCAGTACCGGGTGATCGGCGCCAAACAGCAGCGGCGCAATGGCGCTACGGTAGGCATTCAGACCTTCCATCGGCAGATACAGCGAGGCGCCGTGCGGCTGCGCGTTAAGGCGCGCTTCCGCTTCCGCCACCGCCTTCAGCTGCGGGATAATTCCGTCTTCGTTATAGTACAAACCGATGCTGAGGTTTACTTTGTCACTGCGAGGATCTTCTTTGAAACGCTCCATTAAGGAGAGAATGGGGTCGCCAGCGTAGGCGTCAACTTTCTGAAACACGCGATGTTTCTCCAGGTTTACAAAAGGCAGGT
Source organism: Klebsiella sp. Ech2A (assembly GCF_030078455.1). Lineage (NCBI taxonomy): Bacteria > Pseudomonadati > Pseudomonadota > Gammaproteobacteria > Enterobacterales > Enterobacteriaceae > Klebsiella > Klebsiella sp. Ech2A. The sequence goes on from NZ_JAQGFU010000009.1 coordinate 20,634, forward strand.
CATAACACAATAAACCGGAAGCCGTGGCAGGTCGAGAGGATGTTAGCGGATTGCCGATGACGATCGCCCGCCAGGGCGCCGGCGGGGCTTTTCCCGGCCGCAGCGCTGGCGCCGTAGCCGGGCTGTTGGGTAGCGCCCTGACCCCGGCAGCCGTGATGCAGCCGGGGAATATTGCGGTAAATCGGGGCTAATCGACGTACTTCATCGAAACGCGTGAAGTCAGGCGCGTGATAAGTTCGTAAGCACTTACTTTCGTAATTTCTGCAATCCGTTCAACGGGTAAACCTTCTCCCCACAGCACCACCGGATCGCCGGACCTCTCCTGCGCCTCGGGGCCGAGGTCGACGCAGATCATATCCATCGCCACGCGACCGACAATCGGCACTTCCCGACCGTTAACCAGCACCGGCGTACCGGACGGCGCGGCGCGCGGATAGCCATCGCCGTAGCCCATCGCCACTACCCCGAGACGGGTATGGCGTTCGCTAATCCAGGTCCCGCCGTAGCCCACCGGCTCGCCCGCTTTATGCTCGCGAACGGCAATCAGGCTCGAGGTCAGCGACATCACCGGCTGGCAGCCAAAGTCGGCGCCGGTGGATTGATTCTCTAACGGCGACACGCCGTAGAGAATAATGCCCGGACGCACCCAGTCAAAATGCGACTGCGGCCACAGCAAAATCCCGCCGGAGGCGGCGATAGAGCGCAGGCCAGGCTTGCCATCGGTAAAGGTGGTGAAGATATCCAGCTGCCGCTCGGTGGCCCCGCACTCCGGCTCATCCGCGCGGGCAAAGTGGCTGACGACGTTCACCGGCTGGCGGACGTTTTTACAGCGGCTCAGGCGCTGATAGAAAGCCTCCGCCTCTTCCGGCAGCACGCCCAGCCGGTGCATGCCGGTATCGAGCTTCATCCAGACGCTGACCGGTTCGCTCAGCTCGGCGCTTTCCAGCGCGGCCAGCTGTTCGGGGCTATGCACCGCCGTTTGCAGGCGCTCGGCGGCAATCACCGGCAGATCGCTGGCCTCAAAAAAGCCTTCCAGCAGCAGGATCGGCTGCGTGATGCCGCCCGCCCGCAGGCGCAGGGCTTCTTCAAGCCGGGCGACGCCAAAGGCGTCGGCATCAGGGAGCGTTCGCGCGGTCTCGATAAGACCGTGTCCGTAAGCGTTCGCTTTCACGACTGCAACCAGCTTGCTGGCAGGCGCCAGTTCACGCAGACGTTGCAGGTTGTGTCGCAGAGCGCGGCGGTTAATGACTACAGTTGCCGCTTGCATTTAAGTTCCTTAATAAAAGAGTCGCCGGTATCCATCGTGCAGCGGGAAGGCGACAGGTCCGGGCGCCCCGGGGGCTTAACAGGCTAAGTGACCGAGGCGGGCGGGCGAGTCAACGTACCAGCGGCGTGAAGGACCTGGGAGATTTACTCATCATCATACTGAGGGCCGGCATAATTATCGAAGCGCGACCATTGCCCGTTAAACGTCAGACGTACCGTACCAATGGGGCCGTTACGCTGCTTACCAATAATAATTTCGGCGATGCCTTTCAGGTCGCTGTTCTCGTGATAAACCTCATCACGATAGATAAACATGATTAAGTCGGCATCCTGTTCAATAGAGCCTGATTCACGGAGATCGGAGTTTACCGGGCGCTTATCGGCGCGCTGCTCCAGGGAGCGGTTAAGCTGCGACAGGGCCACCACCGGCACCTGCAGCTCTTTGGCCAGCGCCTTCAGCGAGCGGGAGATTTCGGCGATCTCCAAGGTACGGTTATCGGAGAGCGACGGCACGCGCATCAGCTGCAGGTAGTCGATCATAATCAGGCCAATGCCGCCGTGCTCGCGGGCGATACGGCGGGCGCGGGAGCGCACTTCCGTCGGCGTCAGGCCGGAGGAGTCATCGATATAGATATTGCGTTTTTCCAGCAGAATGCCCATGGTGCCCGAAATTCGCGCCCAGTCTTCGTCATCCAGCTGGCCGGTACGGATACGCGTCTGGTCGACGCGCGACAGCGAGGCCAGGGTACGCATCATAATCTGCTCAGAGGGCATCTCGAGGCTGAAAATCAGCACCGGCTTATCCTGCAGCATCGCCGCATTTTCGACGATGTTCATCGCAAACGTCGTTTTACCCATCGACGGACGCGCCGCGACGATGATCAAATCCGATGGCTGCAGACCCGCGGTCTTTTTATTCAGGTCGTCATAGCCGGTATTCACGCCGGTGACGCCGTCGTGTGGCTGCTGGAACAGCTGCTCGATACGCGCAACGGTCGCATCCAGCACTTCGGCGATATTTCTCGGACCTTCGTCTTTATTCGCGCGGCTCTCGGCGATCTTAAAGACCCGGGACTCCGCCAGATCGAGCAGGTCTTCGCTGGTGCGACCCTGGGGGTCGAAGCCCGCTTCGGCAATTTCGTTCGCCACCGAGATCATTTCGCGAACAACGGCTCGCTCGCGCACGATGTCGGCATAAGCGCTGATGTTCGCCGCGCTTGGCGTATTTTTGGAGAGTTCAGCCAGATAGGCGAAACCGCCTACGCTGTCCAGCTGCCCCTGGCGCTCAAGCGATTCCGCGAGCGTAATAAGGTCAATCGGGCTGCCGGTTTCCTGCAGGCGGGCCATTTCAATAAAGATATGACGGTGCGGACGCGTGTAAAAGTCTTCTGCAACAACGCGCTCGGCGACGTCGTCCCAGCGCTCGTTGTCCAGCATTAAACCGCCCAACACCGACTGTTCCGCTTCAATCGAGTGCGGCGGTACTTTCAACCCGGCGACCTGCGGATCGCGAACTCGGGGTTCAGTCTGGGGTTTGTTGAAGGGTTTATTTCCTGCCATATTGAATGGAATTCCCGGAATAGAAATTGGCTCGAAAGGTTACCACATAGTTCAGGAGGAAGCATGGCAACACGTATTGAATTTCACAAGCACGGTGGCCCCGAAGTTCTGCAGGTGGTGGAGTTTGTGGCAGAGGATCCGGCAGAGCACGAGATACAGGTAGAGAACAAAGCTATTGGTATCAACTACATCGATACCTATATTCGCAGCGGCCTCTATCCGCCCCCTTCGCTTCCGAGCGGATTAGGTACCGAAGCCGCCGGCGTGGTGACAAAGGTCGGGCGCGGCGTCACCCATATTAAAGCCGGCGATCGCGTCGTCTACGCCCAGTCGGCGCTGGGCGCCTACAGCTCGGTGCATAACGTCCCCGCCGATAAGGCCGCGATTTTGCCTGCGGCCATCTCCTTCGAGCAGGCGGCGGCCTCCTTCCTTAAGGGACTGACGGTCTATTATCTGCTGCGTAAAACCTACGAAATCAAAGCCGGTGAGACGTTCCTGTTCCACGCCGCGGCCGGTGGCGTCGGGCTGATAGCCTGCCAGTGGGCGAAGGCGCTGGGCGCCAGGCTCATCGGCACCGTCGGCAGCGCGCAAAAGGCGCAGCGCGCGAAGCAGGCCGGAGCCTGGGAGACGATCAACTATCGTGAAGAGAATATCGCCGAGCGGCTAAAAGAGATTACCGAGGGTAAGAAGGTGCACGTGGTCTATGATTCCGTGGGCAAAGACACCTGGGAGGCCTCGCTTGACTGTCTGCAGCGGCGAGGGCTGATGGTCAGCTTCGGCAACTCCTCCGGCCCGGTTACCGGCGTTAATCTGGGGATCCTCAACCAGAAAGGTTCGCTGTACGTGACCCGCCCTTCTCTGCAGGGCTATATCACCAACCGCGAAGAGCTGGTAGAAGCCAGTAACGAGCTCTTTTCGCTGATCGCCAGCGGGGTGATAAACGTCGACGTTGCCGAGAGTCAAAAATATCCGCTGGCCGACGCCCGACGCGCGCACGAGGTGCTCGAAAGCCGCGCCACCGAAGGCTCAAGCCTGCTGCTGCCGTAACGGGTAAATCGAGGCAAGGTTAACGCAGCCAACGCTTATGTAGTTCGAAGTATGACGGGAAACCTCCCTAAATAATTCGGGCTACAGGAAGGCGGCAAGATAGCGAATCCCCGGGAGCTTACTCCGGTAAGTGACCGGGGTGAGTTAACGCAGCCAACGCACCTGTAGTCTGAAGTATGACGGGAGGGGGAAAAGTTTAGGGCTTCCAAATGGAAGCCCTTACTTTTTTTAGTTCGGCTGTATGTAGGGTACAGCGCGATGAATTCGTTAACGCGCTAATAGTGACAGATTTAATAAGCAAAACCTACGCCGTTTTATGCAAAATTCCTCAGGTTGTGACCTACCACTCACTCCCTTAATAACGCCAGCGGTTGTTGCTACGGTAGCGGGTGATTTTAGGCTTATTTATCGCCCGAATCACCCATACCACCGCAACGGCCAACAGCAGCCACGGCAGCAGTTTAATCATCATCGCAAACAGGCCGCCGACGAACATCAGCGCCGTCGCCGCAACAATCGCGGCAATAATGCCCAGCAGCGACACGCCGGTCACCAGCAGCATCACAAAAAAACCAATAATAAATAGCAGTTCCAGCATCGTCTTCTCTCCCCCGGCAATAGCCTTCTGTACTCAGGCATTACAAGAAGCGTGCCAATTATAATTTATTGAATTTAAAGCAAAACGCCCTGAAGTTAACTTCAGGGCGTGGCGTATTTGACTAAATTTTAGCGAAACGTTAACGCTTATCGGCTACCAGCTTCAGCGCGTGTTCCAGGACGTTAATATCCGCCCCGGCCTTGTGCGCGTTTTCACTCAGGTAGCGACGCCACTGGCGGGCGCCGGGGATCCCCTGGAACAGGCCCAGCATATGGCGGGTTACATGGCCAAGGTAGGTCCCGTTGCTCAGCTCACGCTCAATATACGGATACATGGCTCGCACCACGGCAACCGGGTCAGCATCCGCGCCACTGGCGGCAAAAATCTCCCGGTCAACCGCGGTCAGCATGCCTGGGTTCTGGTACGCCTCGCGCCCCACCATCACGCCGTCCATATGCTCAAGGTGCAGCTTCGCCTCTTCCAGCGACCTGATCCCACCGTTGATCGCCATCGTCAGATGCGGAAAATCACGCTTTAGCTGATAGACGCGCGGGTAGTCCAGAGGCGGGATCTCGCGGTTCTCTTTCGGGCTCAGGCCGGAAAGCCAGGCTTTGCGGGCGTGGATGATGAACATATCGCATTCGCCTTTCCCGGATACGGTATCAATGAAATCACACAGGAACGCATAGCTATCCTGGTCATCAATGCCAATGCGCGTTTTTACCGTTACCGGAATCGAGACCACGTCGCGCATCGCCTTAATGCAGTCGGCAACCAGCTGCGCATTGCCCATCAGGCAGGCGCCGAACATCCCGTTCTGCACGCGGTCAGACGGGCAGCCGACGTTGAGGTTGATCTCATCGTAGCCGCGCGCTTGCGCCAGCTTCGCACACTGCGCCAGCGCAGCCGGATCGCTACCGCCCAGCTGTAGCGCAACGGGATGCTCCTCTTCGCTGTAGGCCAGATAGTCCCCTTTACCGTGAATAATCGCCCCGGTGGTCACCATTTCGGTATACAGCAGCGTATGGCGCGACAGCTGGCGCAGGAAGTAGCGGCAGTGCCTGTCGGTCCAGTCGAGCATCGGTGCGATGGAAAAACGGTGGGCAGCAAAAGCGGTCGAAGTTGATTCTGGCATCATGGCGAATAAACAGGCATCCGGGTAAAAAGGGGCGCTACTATAGCACAAAGATAAACCACAGGCGCATAGCGCCAATGGTCATATCCTGGGGTGGAAAAAACGCTATTTCCTGCGCGGCTTGCCGTCGTGAGGGCCGAAGAACTGCGGCGGATGGTCAACCCAGCGATCCTGGCGCGTCGCGGCGTAGCTGGGGTTAAGCGGATAGTAGATCCGGTTAAATTTTTTATTCGCTTCGCCGACCACCAGCAGGCACACCTCCTCCTCGGTGTTGTTCAGGAAGGTATGGCATACCCCGGTACCGGCGGGAAAACCAACGCTATCCCCGGGCTCCAGCTTCCACAGATAGCCGTTTATCCACACTTCCGGATACCCTTCCAGCACGTAGATAAACTCTTCTTCATCGCTTTCCGCATGCGGATAAGAAGTGCGACGCCCCGGCAGCAGACGTTCATGATGGATCCCCAGCCGGTTTAGCCGTAAACCTCGGGCCAGCGGCGCGCCGATGGAAAAGAGCTCGTTGCTGTCAGGGTAGGTGGCATCATCCGGCCCCTCCAGCTCGCGCCAATGTCGAATGCAATCAGGTCGTTTCATCGTTTTCTCCCGAAAATGAGATGCATCAGGTATAGCACAAACCGTGGGTTCTCGGCGTTTTGCCTGGATCGTGATAAAGTAACAACTTCATCGTTACACAACCAGAGGATGCTCATGGATAAGTCCACTTCGCAAGACATGTTAGCGCATGCTGAAAAGCTCTGCGCGCAGCGGGGCGTGCGCCTGACTCCGCAGCGCCTGGAAGTGTTGCGCCTGATGAGTTTGCAGCAGGGGGCGATCAGCGCCTACGATTTGCTCGATCTGCTGCGCGGTAAAGAGCCGCAGGCCAAGCCGCCAACGGTCTACCGGGCGCTGGAGTTTCTGCTCGAGCAGGGTTTCGTGCACAAGGTGGAATCAACCAACAGCTACGTGCTGTGCCATCTGTTCGATCAGCCAACCCATAGCTCAGCGATGTTTATCTGCGATCGCTGCGGCGTGGTGAAAGAAGAGTGTGCGGAAGGCGTAGAGGACATCATGCATACGCTGGCGGCAAAAATGGGCTTCGCCCTGCGCCATAACGTGATTGAAGCGCACGGGCTGTGCGCGGGCTGCGTCGAAGTAGAAGCCTGCAACACGCCGGGGCACTGCCACCACGACCATACCATTCAGATTAAAAAGAAAGCCCGCTGAGGCGTTAGCCGCAGCGGGAATCAGGGGATTTTCGTACATCCTTGTACCCTTCGGGCAGGCAATAACAATGCTTTAAAACAAAGGGTTAACGCTTTATGTCCGATCGCTACCAGCGATAGTCATTTTTGGTTTCCCAGTCAGACACTTCTTTCTCTGCCTGATCTTTCGCGTAGCCGTAACGCTCCTGGATTCTACCGACCAGCTGGTCGCGCTTGCCCTCGATGACGGTCATATCATCGTCGGTAAGCTTGCCCCATTGCTCTTTGGCCTTACCTTTTAACTGTTTCCAGTTACCGCCGATTTCGTCTTTATTCATAATTCAGTCCTCATCGTTCGGTGAGTGAACAGCCCGCTGTGTGCCGGACGTATGATTAACTATAGATGAGAATTCTGGGTTAATTTTATTATTCGGAATCTTTAACCATCTTTACGACAAAACGCGTTATGAAAACCAGGTTCCGCGCTGCCAGTGCCGCCGCCAGATCAGCGCCAGCGACAGGCCCCGCAGCGCCAGGAACACCGCCAGCGCCAACCACAGGCCGTGGTTACCGAGCACCGGTAGCGTCAGCAGAGTTAAGGCAAAGCCCACGGCGGCTACCGCCATGCTGTTACGCATTTCGCTGCCGCGCGTCGCGCCGATAAACATCCCGTCCAGCAGATAGCACCAGACGCCGATCGTCGGCAGAATCATCTGCCACCACAGATAGCGGTCGGCGAGCTGCTGGAGCGAGGGTATCGAGGTCAGCAGAGCGATAATCTGCTCGCCCGCCACGCTGTAGACCAGCGCAAACGCCAGCGCGACCATGCCGGACTGTCGACAGGCCGCCCGCCATACCTCCAGCAGCTTGCTGCCGTCGCGCGCGCCGTAAGCCTGCCCGGAGTGGGCCTCCACGGCGTAGGCAAAGCCATCCAGCGCGTAGGCGGTGAAGGTTAGCATGGTCATCAGAATGGCGTTCACCGCCACGATATCGCCTCCCAGACGCGCGCCGCAAACGGTCACCGCGCCAAAGCAGAGCTGCAGCAGCAGCGAACGCAGCATGATGTCGCGGTTGAGGGCCAGCAGCCGCCGGATGTCGCCGCGCCAGGCGCCCTTAAGCATAGCGAACGACACGCCGCGCAGCTTCAGCACGCGTTTCGCCATCAGCAGGCCAATGATAAAGGTGGCGTATTCGGCGCTCACCGTCGCCAGCGCCGCGCCCTGCACGTTCATATGCAGACCCATCACCAGCCACAGATCGAGGACAATATTCAGCAGGTTGCCGACAATCAGCAGGATCACCGGCGCGCGGGCATACTGGACGCCCAGCAGCCAGCCCAGCAGCACCAGGTTAGCTAACGATGCCGGAGCGCTCAGCCAGCGGATCTCGAGGAATCGCCGGGCCTGCTCCAGCACCGCTTCGCTGCCGCCGACGATATGCAGCGCGAGGTTAATCAGCGGAATACGAAACATAACGATCAGCAGACCGGCGGCCAGCGCCAGACCAAGCGGCTGCACCAGCGCGCGCGCCAGGCGAACGGGATCCTTTGCGCCAAACGCCTGCGCCGTCAGGCCGGTGGTACTCATTCGCAGAAAGAGCAGCAGCATGAACAGGAAGCTGGTAGCCGTCGCCCCGACCGCCACGCCGCCGAGGTAAACCGGGCTATCAAGATGGCCGATGACCGCCGTATCCACCAGCCCCAGCAGCGGGACGGTGATATTGGAGAAAATCATCGGTAGCGCCAGGCGCCACAGGGCCTTATCAGCAGCATTAAAAAGCATGGGGGAGAGCCTGAGCGAAGAGAGATAGCGCAGCATCATGCATCAGACGATGCTGCGTTAGAGAAGGCGCTTACAGCCACTCGCCGTTACGGATGACGCCGACGGCCAGACCTTCAATGGTAAAGCTTTGCTCGCGTAGGTTCACCACGATCGGTGAAAACTCGCTGTTTTCCGGCAGAAGTTCGACGACGTTACCCTGCCTTTTAAGGCGTTTAACCGTCACTTCTTCATCGATGCGTGCGACCACAACCTGCCCGTTGCGCACGTCCTGCGTTTTGTGTACCGCCAGCAGATCGCCGTCCAGAATACCAATGTCTTTCATCGACATACCGCTGACGCGCAGCAGGAAGTCGGCGCTCGGCTTGAACATTGCCGGGTCGACCTGGAAGTGGCCTTCGATGTGCTGCTGCGCCAGCAGCGGCTCACCGGCAGCGACGCGGCCAATCAGCGGCAGGCCGGGCTCTTCTTCAGTCAGCAGACGAATACCGCGGGAGGCACCGGAAACGATCTCGATTGCGCCTTTACGCGCCAGCGCTTTCAGATGTTCTTCCGCCGCGTTTGGGGAACGGAACCCCAAGCGCTGAGCAATTTCCGCACGCGTCGGCGGCATGCCCGTCTGGCTGATATGATCCCTGATGAGATCAAACACCTCTTGCTGCCTGGTCGTTAACGCTTTCATTCCGCCCCCTGGGTGTATATACAGTTATGCTGTGAGTATATACAGCTAACGGTGATTTTGGAATCAAATTTCACACATAAATCAGGAGATTCTTTTGATTTGATGCCCGCCGGAGCCGGTTAACGCAGAGGGGATAGTGGTGAGGCGCTGCGGCTCCACGCGGGACAAAAAAACGCGTGGAGGGAGGCTCGCCGGCCGCCGGCCCGTGGACGCGAAACCGGGGCGGTGGACGGCAAAGCAAATAGCCTGATGCTACTGACGCCTAGCGATAGTGCGACCACAGCAGCGTAACCCAGACGATCAGCGCGATGGCGATCGCCAGAAATACCGCCGCAGAGCCCATATCCTTCGCCCGTCCAGAAAGCTCATGGTGCTCGGAGCCAATTCGGTCCACCACCGCCTCAATCGCGCTATTAAGAATTTCGACTATCATCACTAACAGGACCGAGCCTATCAGCAGCACGCGCGTAACGGCGTCAACATCCAACCAGCAGGCGATCGCAATGGCAATAACGGTGGCGATACCTTCCTGACGAAAGGCGGCCTCATTTATCCATGCCGCACGAAAACCTTTCCAGGAATACCCTGCCGCTTTAATGATTCGGGTTAACCCGGTGGTATTATTGGCCATCAAAAGAACCTTTTTATGTAAATGACGTCAATGAGTGTACGCGTTTGCCGCGTGGCGACGGAAATTTTGCGTACTTTCTGTTATTCTTGCCGCGCATTTGCATGATTAACCAGAGGCTTCACATCGTTTATGTCCGGCTGGCAACGAATTTACTATAAATTACTTAATTTACCATTACGGCTGCTGGTAAAAAGCAAGTCTATTCCCGCAGAGCCTGCGCAGGAATTAGGACTGGATACCTCGCGTCCGATTATGTACGTTCTGCCCTATAACTCGAAGGCAGACCTGCTGACGCTGCGCGCGCAGTGCCTGGAGCATGATTTAGCCGATCCGCTCGAGCCGCTCGAAATCGATGGCACCCTGCTGCCCCGCTACGTCTTTATCCACGGCGGCCCGCGCGTATTTACCTACTACACGCCGAAAGAAGAGTCCATCAAGCTGTTCCACGACTACCTGGATCTGCACCGCAACCACCCTGACCTCGATGTGCAAATGGTGCCGGTGTCGGTGATGTTTGGCCGTGCGCCCGGGCGCGAAAAGGGCGAGCTCAATCCGCCACTGCGCATGCTTAATGGTATTCAGAAATTCTTCGCCGTGCTGTGGCTGGGCCGCGACAGCTTCGTGCGCTTCTCGCCGCCGGTGTCGCTACGCCGAATGGCGTCCGAGCACGGGACCGACAAAACCATCGCCCAGAAGCTGGCCCGCGTGGCGCGTATGCACTTCGCCCGCCAGCGCCTGGCCGCCGTCGGCCCGCGCCTGCCCGCCCGTCAGGATCTGTTCAACAAGCTGCTGGCGTCAAAAGCCATCGCCCGCGCGGTGGAAGACGAAGCCCGCAGCAAGAAAATCTCCCACGAGAAGGCGCAGCAAAACGCCATCGCGCTGATGGAAGAGATCGCCGCCAACTTCTCCTACGAGATGATTCGCCTGACCGACCGCGTGCTGGGCTTTACCTGGAACCGTCTGTATCAGGGCATTAACGTTCACAACGCCGAGCGCGTGCGGCAGCTGGCGCACGAAGGGCACGAGATCGTCTACGTTCCGTGCCACCGTAGCCATATGGACTACCTGCTGCTCTCTTACGTGCTCTACCATCAGGGGCTGGTGCCGCCGCATATCGCCGCCGGCATCAACCTCAACTTCTGGCCGGCAGGGCCGATTTTCCGCCGCGGCGGCGCGTTCTTTATTCGCCGTACGTTTAAGGGCAACAAGCTCTACTCAACGGTATTCCGCGAATATCTTGGCGAGCTGTTCAGCCGCGGCTATTCGGTGGAGTACTTCGTCGAGGGCGGACGCTCCCGTACCGGACGCCTGCTGGACCCGAAAACCGGCACCCTGTCGATGACTATTCAGGCGATGCTGCGCGGCGGTACCCGGCCAATCACGCTGGTTCCTATCTACATCGGCTACGAGCACGTGATGGAAGTCGGAACCTACGCCAAAGAGCTGCGCGGCGCGACGAAAGAGAAAGAGAGCCTGCCGCAGATGCTGCGCGGCCTGAGCAAGCTGCGTAACCTCGGCCAGGGGTACGTTAACTTCGGCGAACCGCTGCCGCTGATGACTTATCTCAACCAGCACGTGCCGGAGTGGCGCGAATCTATCGATCCTATCGAAGCCATTCGTCCGTCCTGGCTGACGCCGACGGTAAACAGCATCGCCGCCGATCTGATGGTCCGCATCAACAATGCCGGCGCGGCAAACGCCATGAACCTGTGCTGTACCGCGCTGCTGGCATCGCGCCAGCGTTCGCTGACCCGCGAGCAGCTGACCCAGCAGCTGGAGTGCTACCTCGATCTGCTGCGTAACGTGCCCTACTCTCCGGACGCGACCACGCCGCCGGCTTCCGCCAGCGAGCTAATTGACCACGCGCTGAAGATGAATAAGTTCGAGGTCGAGAAGGACACCATCGGCGACATCATTATTCTGCCGCGCGAGCAGGCGGTGCTGATGACCTACTACCGCAACAACATCGCTCATATGCTGATGATGCCTTCGCTGCTGGCGGCGATTGTGACCCAGCATCGGCGGATCACCCGCGCGGAGGTGCTGCGTCACGTCGAGATGTTCTATCCGCTGCTGAAGGCCGAGCTGTTCCTGCGCTGGGAAAAAGAGGAGCTGGCGAGCGTTATCGATGCGCTGACCGCTGAGATGCAGCGCCAGGGCCTGCTGGTACTGAGCGATGATGAGATAAGCATCAACCCGTCGCACTCCCGCCTGCTGCAGCTGCTGGCCGCCGGCGCGCGCGAAACGCTCCAGCGCTACGCCATCACCTTCTGGCTGCTGAGCGCGAATCCTTCGATTAACCGCAGTTCGCTGGAAAAAGAGAGTCGCACGATGGCCCAGCGCCTGTCGGTTCTGCACGGGATCAACGCGCCGGAGTTCTTCGATAAGGCGGTATTCAGTACTCTGGTACTGACGCTGCGCGACGAAGGCTACATTAGCGATACCGGCGACGCCGAGCCGGAAGAGACGCTGAAGGTTTACCAGATGCTGGCGAACCTGATTACGTCGGATGTGCGTCTGACGATTGAAAGCGCCGCGCAGGATGAAGCGTAGCGCCTGAGACCTTCCCCGGCCTGCGCATCGCTGGCCGGGGAGTCATAACGAAGAGTGGGGAAACTACGCCATGTAGCCCATCGCCAGGCCGAGGAACAGCACCAGCCCAACGTAGTTATTGTTTAAAAACGCTTTGAAGCAGTCGTCGCGTTCACGACGGAAAATCAGCTTCTGCTGCCAGAAAAACAGCCCCGCCGCGATAAACAGCGACCAGTAATATTCCCAGCCCAGGCCGTTCAGCCAGCCTACCGCTCCCATCAGCGCCAGCACCGCGATCTGCAGCATGCCGATAATCAGACGATCGTTTTCACCAAACAAAATCGCCGTTGATTTGATGCCGATTTTAAGGTCATCGTCCCGGTCCACCATCGCATACTGGGTATCGTAGGCCACCGCCCACAGAATGTTGGCAAGGAACATCAGCCAGCAGCTCAGCGGCAGCGATTCGCTCACCGCGGAAAAGGCCATCGGAATCGACCAGCCAAACGCCGCGCCGAGCACCACCTGCGGCAGATGGGTGTAGCGCTTCATAAATGGATAGACCCACGCCAGCGCCAGCGCCGCCACCGACAGCAGAATGGTCATGGTGTTGAGGGTCAGCACCAGCAGGAACGAGAGCAGCACCAGCACGATAAACAGCACCCGGGCCTCTTTCTCCGTCACGTCGCCGCTGGGCAGCGGACGGCGCGCGGTACGTTTAACGTGACCGTCAAATTTACGGTCGGCATAGTCATTGACCACGCAGCCGGCGGCGCGCATCAGCCACACCCCGGCGACAAAGACGGCCAGAATCCACAGCGGCGGGATACCCGGCGTCGCCACCCATAGCGCCCACAGCGTCGGCCACAGCAGCAGCAGCGCGCCGATCGGTTTGTCAGTACGCATCAGGCGATGAAACGCCAACAGCTTATTCTGCGTCAGACTCCACTCCATTTTCTCTTCCTCTTAATACAGCGGCGATGCCGGCAGAAACAGTTCTGTCAGCAGCAGCGGTTTACCGCTCAGCCGAAGGCGGGAACGACGCCCCCAGAGCTCCGCATAGCGCCCAATTTCAATAAAATCACGGGTTAACGTCGAAGACGTGAACAAATAGCGGCCCAGCGGCGTCTGTCCAAGCTGCTGCAGCGCCAGTTCGGGACCGCTCAGCGTCGATTCCGGAACGACGGTGCGCCCGGCCAGCCAGGGTTCGTTATCGGCGCAGAGAATAATTTCCCGCAGCCAGTAACGCGCTTCATCCGGCAGCAGCGCTTCTTCGCCGACCAGCGCCTCGCGCCCGACGAACGCTTCGTTGACCAGCATAACGCTAACCTTTTTCCCCTGCTGCTCAAAGCGTTTGGTCATTGAGTCTTCCAGCAGCAGCCAGTCGCGCAGCGAGGGCTCCAGCGGGGGCATAGCGGCAAAATAGCGCAGCGCACGCAGTTGCGTAAGCGCAGGATGTGACATGCCTGATTCTCCGATACATAACGTGAAGGCATTGTATCGCAGAATAGGCCGATCGGGGCGGGCAAACATCAAGATACGATCTTCCGCGCAACAGCCATGCAACAGAAGCCGCGCGCGAGAAAAAAAGGTGCGTCCAGGCGGACGCACCTAAAGGCTGTGCCTAAACATCAGCATTGTGGGGAGACGATCACCCCTTGCCTTTTACACTGCTGATAAAGGTGGAACGGGCAGATTTCGAGCCGAGGCGCTCGGCTTCGTTCATCAATTTGAGGGCTTTGTCGATATCTCCTTTCGCAACCGCCTGCTTGATGCCGTTGTTAAAGTAGGTTTCCGTATCGTCCAGCATCGGCTCGCTCTTCGCCGCCGGCGCGGCGACCGGAGCCACGGCCGGAGCGGCGGCCGGCGCGCTGTATACCGGCGCGGCCGTATTGCCGACGGTGACCGGACCCGGTCCGGAGGAGCCAAACAGCGGGCCAACCAGCACGCTGGAGCCGGAAGAGGTTTTCACCTTCAGACCCAGGGTACCTTCGGTGGTATGTTTAGCAATCGGGTCCGGAATATCCGGTACCGCGTTACCCGTACCTTTGGCGTAGGCCTTCGCCGGATCGATTAATTTGGTGGTCTGCTGCAGATCCTGCGGCGTGGTAAAGACCAGGACGTAAATCTTTTGCTGGCCCAGCGCCGGCGTCAGACGCATCACCCCTTCGAGGCGATCCGAGCTCATTACGCCCGGCTCGAGGTAGGTAAAGTAGCTGCTGGGGAAGTAGGCAGATGGCGTCATGTTCTGGTCAAGGATCAGCACGTTCGGTGCAAAAACGCTGGTTTGCTTGTTCACTTCACTGGTCAGCGTAATGGTCAGCTCACCGATGTTCGCCGGGACGCTATAGGCGGCGACCGGCCCGGTGATGCCGGGAATATTCAGCGACTGTCCTGCCGTCGCGAGGTTGGTGACCTGAGATTTTGACTGATCGACCGGCGTCCAGGTTAACTGCTGCAGCGCGGAGACGGGGATCGTCGGTGCGGCAGAGGTGTTCTGCGGCACAAAGTTCACATCGGCAAAACTGACTGCGGGTACGCTGGCCAACAGGCCGGCGGACAGGCAGAGGGCAACGAGACTTTTATTCATTTTCATTGTTATCACCTCAATTCCGATGGCCGAGCGGTAGCCAGGCAATAGCTCGCAGGGCCTAAGATAGAGAGGGGCTTGCGCCCCTCTTTTGGTCATGACAGGTCAGGCAGGATTACCACCAGATTTCCATCTGGGCACCGAAGGTCCACTCGTCGTTATCGCCACGGCTGAAGGTCTTCGCAGAGGTGTCGTTATACGCCACGCCGGAGGTGTAGCCAGTACCGGAGTCGCCGTTCGCATAGCCCCATTTCTCATCCCACTTGGCGTAGGTTGCGAATACGCGGATTGCCGGACGCGACCAGATGCTGTCGCCAGCCTGCCACTGCTGTGCCAGGGTAATTTTGTACTGGTTGTTGTTGTCGCCGGTTTTCTGCGATTCTACGTTGTCGTAGCCAACTTCCAGCAGGGTGCTCATGATCGGCGTCCATTTGTACATTGGACGTACGCCGACGGTCCACCATTTGGTGCCGTTGTTGTTGTCGAGGTTGATATCCTGGTACATACCGACGTACATCAGATCCCAGCTATCGCCCAGCGAGATCGCACCGTGGTCAAGCACGCGCCACAGGGAGCCGTCGTTGTTAATGCTGCCGCCCTGCGGAAGGCCTTTACCGTTGGAGGTCATCGCGTCGGTTGCGTACTGCAGCACGAACTTGTTGTAGCCCTTCAGCATGCTCTGGGTGTGTTCAGCGGTCAGCATCCAGCCGTCTTTAGAGGCGTCCGGCTGCAGGTAGTAGTTATCCGGAACGTTGGTGTGACCGTAGTCGACGCCGAGCTCCAGGGTACCGCCTGGGTTGATTTCCATCTGCGCTAAACGCACGTCGAAGACGTCGTTCGGCACGATGTTGTCATAAATACGGTTGCCCAGCGCATCGCGGTCAGCGAAGGTGGCGGAACCGCCGGACTCAGAAGAACGGGTTGCCGCCAGAGACAGCTTACCGAAGCCCAGATCGATGTTTTCGATACCCGCACCAGGACCTGAAATATCCCAGTAGTAGAAGTCGATCATGTGAACGTCATGACGCTGGTAGAAACGCTTACCGGCCCAGATGGTGGAACCTGGCAGCCAGTCGATCAGGTTTTTACCCTGCACGTTGGCTTCACGGAATGCCGGGCTGGTTGATTCCCAGTCATTCTGCTGCGATACGGAGTAGGCGACGTTGGTATCGAAGTAGAAGCTCTTATCACCTTCTTTCCATACTTCCTGGCCCAGTTTTAATTCCGCATAGGTTTCACATTCGTTACCAAGACGGTATTTACTTTGAGCACCGGTTGCCTGGAAGCACTGCTGTTCACCGCCGCTGCCGGTCCAGCCGATGCCGGAACGAGCATAGCCGTGGAAATCGACGGCCATCGCCTGAGCAGACATAACGCCTGCCGCGACGGCGACCGCCAGTGGAAGTTTGCGCAGAGTAATCATCATTCTATCTCCTGAGATCATTGCTTTTCTTTGAACACTTCGCCCGTCGTTCTGCCTGCTGCAGCGCTAAGGGGTTCGCGTTTTTTTTTAATGGGAAGCCTTACACGCCCGGCTCTTGATGCAACCGACGACACGCCGTGCCATCCTCACGGAATAAATGGCAACGTTCCGGTGGCAAACCGATAGCGAATGTGGCTCCCTCTTTTACCAACACCACGTCGTTCTGGCGGTAGACCAGGTTCTGACGGATGGCTGGGATCTGGATATGAATTTGCGTTTCGTGACCAAGCTGCTCAACCACCTGCACTTCCCCTTCGAGGGTCACGTCGGCGATATCGCTGGGCAGTAGATGTTCCGGGCGGATGCCTAAGGACATGTTGGCGCCAACCTGAACGCGGGCGCTGTCCACCGGCAACCAAATTTGCTGGCGGTTTGGCAGCTCTACCTGAACCTGCTCAATGGCGGTTGCGGTGACTTTTACCGGCAGGAAGTTCATCTTTGGCGAGCCAATAAAGCCCGCAACAAAGCGATCGGCCGGGTAGTGATACAGCTCAAGCGGTTTCCCTACCTGCGCGACGCGACCTGCATCCAGCACCACAATCTTGTCGGCCAGGGTCATCGCTTCAACCTGATCGTGGGTCACGTAAATCATCGTGCGTCCCAGCCGCTTGTGCAGGCGGGAGATTTCGATACGCATCTGCACGCGCAGCGCGGCATCGAGGTTTGAGAGCGGTTCATCCAGCAGGAAGACGCGAGGCTCCGCCACCAGGGTACGACCGATGGCCACGCGCTGACGCTGGCCGCCGGAAAGAGCCTTTGGCTTACGCTCAAGCAGGTGCGCCAGCTGCAGCACTTCCGCCACCTGAGTGACGCGCTGGTTGATCACATCTTTTTTGGCGCCGGCCAGCTTCAGGCCGAAAGACATATTTTCCGCGACGGAGAGATGAGGGTAGAGCGCGTAAGACTGGAAGACCATGCCGATGCCGCGTTCTGCGGGTGGGATGTCGTTCATCCGGGTTTCGCCGATAAACAAATCACCGCTGGTTATGGTTTCCAGCCCGGCGATCATACGCAGCAGGGTAGATTTGCCGCAGCCCGATGGCCCGACAAACACCACGAACTCCCCTTCCTGGATGTCGAGATTGATATCTTTCGATACCACCACGTCTCCCCAGGCTTTCGTTATATTTCGCAGCTGTACGCTCGCCATGCCCATCTCCCTTCGTTACAACCTGTCACTTAAAGACACATTCAAGATGGGCTGACTATGCGGCATTCATTAACCTGGTAAATCCTCCACCCCCGGCTTTTTTATGGGGGAGGAGACGGGAGGATGAGAGATTGCCTCTCACTGCGGGGGACGGCGCGCCAAAGTCAATTTCGTGACACGGGTTGCAAAAATAGCCGCCTTTTTATGTGCTCCACGCCCCAATACCGGCATTTCTGCAAGCCAGATCACACAAACCACGGGTGGGGCGTAGACATGGGGAGGATGGAAAGGGGTTGTTAAAAAAGGAAACTCATCACCGTTAAGCCACCTAAGTGTATCCACGAGCACATCACCAAAAAGGACTGGTATATGAAAATCAAAACCGGCGCCCGCATCCTCGCGCTGTCAGCACTGACCACGATGATGTTTTCCGCCTCTGCCCTCGCCAAAATTGAAGAAGGTAAGCTGGTAATCTGGATTAACGGCGACAAGGGCTATAACGGCCTCGCTGAAGTGGGCAAAAAGTTTGAAAAAGACACCGGGATTAAGGTCTCCATCGAGCACCCGGATAAGCTGGAAGAGAAATTCCCGCAGGTAGCGGCAACCGGCGATGGCCCGGATATTATCTTCTGGGCGCACGACCGCTTCGGCGGCTACGCGCAGTCCGGCCTGCTGGCCGAGATCTCCCCGGACAAAGCTTTCCAGGACAAACTCTATCCGTTCACCTGGGACGCGGTACGCTATAACGGCAAGCTGATCGCTTACCCAATCGCGGTGGAAGCGCTGTCGCTGATTTACAACAAAGACCTGGTTCCGAATCCGCCGAAAACCTGGGAAGAGATCCCGGCGCTGGATAAAACGCTGAAGGCGAAAGGTAAGAGCGCGCTGATGTTCAACCTGCAGGAACCGTACTTCACCTGGCCGCTGATCGCCGCCGACGGTGGCTACGCGTTCAAGCTTGAAAACGGCAAATATGATGTGAAAGACGTCGGCGTGGACAGCGCTGGCGCGAAAGCGGGTCTGACCTTCCTGGTCGATCTGATCAAGAACAAACACATGAATGCTGATACCGATTACTCCATCGCTGAAGCGGCGTTCAACAAGGGCGATACCGCGATGACCATCAACGGTCCGTGGGCGTGGGCCAACATCGATAAGAGCAAAATCAACTACGGCGTAACGCTGCTGCCAACCTTCAAAGGTCAAGCGTCTAAACCGTTCGTTGGCGTTCTGAGCGCCGGTATCAACGCCGCCAGCCCGAACAAAGAGCTGGCGAAAGAGTTCCTCGAAAACTACCTGCTGACCGATCAGGGTCTGGATGAAGTGAACAAGGATAAACCGCTGGGCGCCGTGGCGCTGAAATCCTTCCAGGAGAAACTGGAAAAAGATCCGCGTATCGCCGCCACCATGGCGAACGCCCAGAAAGGCGAAATCATGCCGAACGTTCCGCAGATGTCCGCCTTCTGGTATGCCGTACGCACCGCGGTTATCAACGCAGCTAGCGGTCGTCAGACCGTCGATGCCGCGCTGAAAGACGCACAGGCTCGTATCACTAAGTAACCTGCTAGTCCCCTCCCCCTTCTCGGGAGCGGGTCAGGATCCCGGCCGGCAGCCGCCGTCCGATCCGGGCCCTCTCTCCTGAGGGGAGAGGGAGAACAAAATACGTTGTAGAGGATGATCCCCATGGATGTCGTTAAAAAGAAACACTGGTGGCAAAGCCCGCAGCTGACATGGTCTGTGATTGGCTTGCTGTGCCTGCTGGTGGGTTACCTTGTTGTTTTGATGTACGCCCAGGGGGAGTACCTGTTTGCCATCCTGACGCTGATTTTAAGCTCGGCTGGCCTGTATATCTTTTCCAACCGCAAGGCCTATGCCTGGCGCTATGTCTATCCGGGTCTCGCCGGGATGGGGCTGTTCGTCCTGTTTCCGCTGATCTGCACCATTGCTATCGCCTTCACCAACTACAGCAGCACCAACCAGCTGACCTTCGAGCGCGCTCAGGAAGTGCTGATGGACCGCTCCTTCCAGGCCGGCAAAGCCTACAACTTCTCGCTGTACCCGGCGGGAGATGAGTGGAAGCTGACGCTGACCGACGGCGACAGCGGCAAAAATTACGTTTCCGACGCCTTTAAGCTCGGCGGCGAGCAGAAGCTGGCCCTGAAAGAGGCCGATGCGCAGCCGGAAGGCGAGCGCGCCAACCTGCGCGCGATCACCCAGAACCGTACCGCGCTGAACCAGCTGACCGCCGTGCTGCCTGACGACAGCAAGGTCATCATGAGCTCGCTGCGTCAGTTCTCCGGCACCCAGCCGCTGTATACGCTGGCGGCCGACGGCGAGCTGACCAACAACCAGAGCGGCGTCAAATACCGGCCGAATAATAAAGTCGGCTTCTATCAGTCCATCAACGCCGACGGCAGCTGGAGCAGCGAGAAGCTCAGCCCGGGCTACACCGTGAGCATTGGCTGGGATAACTTCACCCGCGTCTTTACCGATGAAGGGATCCAGAAGCCGTTCTTCGCCATCTTCGTCTGGACGGTGGTCTTCTCGGTACTGACCGTGATTCTGACCGTCGCGGTGGGCATGATCCTCGCCTGCCTCGTGCAGTGGGAGTCCCTGAAAGGGAAAGCGATTTACCGCGTCCTGCTGATTCTGCCCTACGCCGTACCGTCGTTTATCTCGATTCTGATTTTCAAAGGGCTGTTCAACCAGAGCTTCGGTGAGATCAACATGATGCTCAGCGCGCTGTTCGGCATCAAGCCGGCTTGGTTTAGCGACCCGACCACCGCGCGTTCGATGATCGTTATCGTCAACACCTGGCTGGGCTACCCGTACATGATGATTCTGTGCATGGGCCTGCTGAAAGCCATTCCTGACGACCTGTACGAAGCGTCGGCAATGGACGGCGCCGGTCCGTTCCAGAACTTCTTTAAAATTACGCTGCCGCTGCTGATCAAGCCGCTTACGCCGCTGATGATCGCCAGCTTCGCCTTTAACTTTAACAACTTCGTGCTGATTCAGCTGTTAACCAACGGCGGTCCGGATCGCCTCGGCACCACCACGCCGGCCGGCTATACCGACCTGCTGGTGAGCTACACCTACCGCATCGCCTTCGAAGGCGGCGGCGGTCAGGACTTCGGCCTCGCGGCGGCTATCGCTACGCTGATCTTCCTGCTGGTGGGCGTGCTGGCGATTGTTAACCTGAAAGCTACACGAATGAAATTCGACTAACTGGAATGGCCAGGCGTCATTGACGCAGCCAGTTTGGTCCCGGCCAGCGCGCAAGAACCGGAGCGTACGCGTAGTACGTGAGGATTATGAGCACTGCCCGGGTTCAAAATGGCAAGTGAGATAGCCTGGAGCGGTATCAAGGGGAATAAAAATATTATGGCTATGGTACAACCCAAATCTCAGAAGCTGCGTCTGCTCACCACGCACCTCCTGCTGCTCATTTTTATCGCGGCGATTATGTTCCCGCTGCTGATGGTTATCGCCATCTCCCTGCGCGAAGGTAACTTCGCCACCGGCAGCCTGATCCCGGATCAGATCTCCTGGGAACACTGGCGTCTGGCGCTCGGCTTTAGCGTTGAGCATGCGGACGGCCGCGTCACCCCGCCGCCGTTCCCGGTTCTGTTGTGGCTGTGGAACTCGGTGAAGGTTGCCGGGATCACCGCCATCGGTATCGTGGCGCTCTCCACTACCTGCGCCTACGCTTTCGCCCGCATGCGCTTCCCGGGCAAGGCTACCCTGTTGAAAGGGATGCTGATTTTCCAGATGTTCCCGGCGGTGCTGTCGCTGGTTGCCCTGTACGCCCTGTTTGACCGCCTCGGCCAGTATCTGCCGTTTGTCGGCCTCAACACCCACGGCGGCGTTATCTTCGCCTATATGGGCGGCATCGCGCTGCACGTCTGGACCATTAAAGGCTACTTCGAAACCATCGACGGTTCGCTGGAAGAAGCGGCCGCGCTGGACGGCGCGACGCCGTGGCAGGCCTTCCGTCTGGTTCTGCTGCCGCTGTCGGTGCCGATTCTGGCGGTGGTCTTTATTCTGTCGTTTATCGCCGCAATTACCGAAGTCCCGGTTGCGTCCCTGCTGCTGCGCGATGTGAACAGCTATACCCTGGCGGTTGGCATGCAGCAGTACCTCAACCCGCAGAACTACCTGTGGGGCGACTTTGCCGCGGCGGCGGTGCTCTCAGCTATCCCGATTACCGTGGTCTTCCTGCTGGCGCAGCGCTGGCTGGTGAACGGCCTGACGGCGGGCGGCGTGAAAGGTTAAGTTTCATTGTTATACCCGCCCCAAATTTCAGAGGAGGGACGGTGGCTTAGTTGCTGTACACGAACCCCAACCGGGTACGGCAACTACCGCCCTCAGCTGAAAAAGTAAGGCAAATGCCACTGCTATCCTCAACTGGACCCTACATAAATTAAATTTGTGACTGTTGGTCAGCGGCCCTGGAGGCCGCTTTTTTTTATTCGCGCTTCAGACGGTTGGAGTTACACAGCCACAGCGTAATCACCAGCAGCAGGATCGCCGCGGAGTAGATCAGCACCGCCATCGGCGAGTCGTGGTCGACGATAATCAGGCGCACAATCGCGGTAATACCGATGTAGACGAAATAGCGCAGCGGGAAGTGAAAGCCCGACTCAAAGTACTTCACAATCAGCGCGATAAACTCGAAATAGAGAAAATAGACCACCAGCCCTTCTACCAGCTTGTACTTGCTCACCGGCTCCGGGGTAAACAGCACGTGCGCCAGATGGAAGGTCTCCTTGCCGAGAAAGACCACCAGAATCACGCCCAGGCACAGCAGCGCCAGATTCAGAACGGCCTGCATGGCCTTCGCAACAAAATTCACCAGCGGACGATAGACCGACGGCATATTCATACCTCTTATATTCATTGTTCCTGGCGATCTGTATAACGCAAAAACGTGATCCAGATCGATATTATTCGTTAACTTTTTGCGTCCGTTGCGCCAAATGTAACAATCACTTGCCACACTGGCGGGTTAAAAAGGAGACAGCCATGCTGACAATACGTACGGCGCTGCGGGAGGACGCAACCCTGCTCGGTGAAATGGGCTACGCCAGCTATCGCCACCACTTCACCCACCTCTGGCACAGCGCCAGCGAGCTGGAGCACTTTCTCCAGCAGGAGTACGCCACCGAAGCCCTGCAGCGCAGCCTGGCCGAGGCAAACTGCCGCTGGCTGATTGCCGAAGCGCAGCGCCCGGTAGGATTCGCCAAATACGCGCATCGCCAGCAGATTGAGCCCGATGGCCCGCAGGGCACGCTGCTGCATAAGCTCTATCTGCTGCCCGGTGAAACGGGGCATCGCTACGGCGAACGGCTTTTTAGCGCCGTCGAAGCGCGGGCCAAAGCCGAGGGCGAACGCTGGCTGTGGCTGGAGGTGCTGGCCGCCAATAGCGGCGCCCGGCGCTTCTATGAGCGCCAGGGCATGCGACATCTTAAAGACACCGTCTTTCGCTCCGCTACCCAGCAGAGCACCATTCATATTCTGGCTAAACGAATCGGAGAGGAATGATGCACACTCTGCGTGATACCGGCGTTCGCAACGTCGAAAGCGGTGAAAATGTGGTGATCTACCAGCCCGCTAACCTGTACGACTGTCGCCTCGGCGATAACGTCTTCGTCGGCCCTTTCGTCGAGATTCAGGGCAATACGTCGGTTGGCGCGGACACCAAAATCCAGTCCCATACCTTTATCTGCGAGTACGTGACCCTCGGCGAGCGCTGTTTTATCGGCCACGGGGTGATGTTTGCCAACGATATGTTTCGCGACGGTAAGCCCAACGCCGATCGCGAGAGCTGGGGAAGAATCGTGGTGGGCAACGACGTCTCTATCGGCAGCGGGGCCACCATTTTGGCGGTCAGCATCTGCGACGGCGCGGTGATTGGCGCGGGCAGCGTGGTCACCCGGTCGATTAGCGAGAAAGGCGTGTGGGCGGGGAACCCGGCGAAACTATTGCGCCGTCTGCCATAAAAAATGCCGGCCCTGAGGCCGGCATTGAAGCGGATTAACGCTGATTACGCGCGCCAGGATTTATAGCGGTTAATCAGACCGTTGGTCGAGCTATCGTGGCTGCTGACATCCGCGCCATCTTTCAGCTCCGGCAGAATGCGGTTAGCCAGCTGTTTACCCAGCTCAACGCCCCACTGGTCGAAGGTGAAGATGTTGAGGATCGCGCCCTGGGTGAAGATCTTATGTTCATACAGCGCAATCAGCGCGCCGAGGCTGAACGGGGTGATTTCACGCAGCAGGATCGAGTTAGTCGGGCGGTTACCTTCGAAGACTTTGAACGGCACCACGTGATCCAGGGTTGCCGGATCTTTACCCTGATCGCGATACTCCTGCTCAACCACGTCGCGAGATTTGCCGAACGCCAGCGCTTCGGTCTGCGCGAAGAAGTTGGACAGCAGCTTCGGATGGTGGTCAGAGAGCGGGTTGTGCGTTACCGCAGGCGCGATGAAATCGCACGGCACCATTTTGGTTCCCTGGTGGATCAGCTGGTAGAACGCATGCTGGCCGTTGGTACCCGGCTCGCCCCAGATAATCGGGCCAGTCTGGTAGTCTACGGCGTTACCGCTGCGGTCAACGTATTTGCCGTTAGATTCCATGTTGCCCTGCTGGAAGTAGGCAGCAAAGCGGTGCATATACTGGTCGTACGGCAGAATTGCTTCGGTTTCTGCGCCGAAGAAGTTGTTGTACCAGATCCCGATCAGCGCCAGCAGCACCGGCAGGTTTTGCTCCGCCGGCGTGGTGGAGAAGTGTTTATCCATCGCGTGCGCGCCGGACAGCAGCTCAACGAAATTGTCAAAACCAACGGAGAGGATGATCGACAGGCCGATCGCTGACCACAGAGAGTAGCGGCCGCCAACCCAATCCCAGAATTCAAACATGTTGGCGGTGTCGATACCAAACTCGCCCACCGCTTTGCCGTTGGTGGAGAGCGCCGCGAAGTGTTTCGCCACGTGTTTGTCATCGCCAGCCGTTGCCAGGAACCAGTCGCGTGCGCTGTGGGCGTTGGTCATCGTTTCCTGGGTGGTAAAGGTTTTTGATGCCACCAGGAACAGCGTCGTTTCCGGGTTCACGCCTTTCAGCACTTCCGCAATGTGGGTGCCGTCGACGTTGGAAACAAAGTGCATATTGAGGTGGTTTTTGTACGGACGCAGCGCTTCGGTGACCATAAACGGACCGAGGTCGGAGCCGCCGATACCGATGTTAACCACGTCGGTAATCGCCTTGCCGGTATAGCCTTTCCAGCTGCCGGAGATGATGGCTTCAGAGAAGGTTTTCATCTTCTCCAGCACCGCGTTGACTTCCGGCATCACATCTTTGCCGTCAACGATGATTGGGGTATTGCTCCGGTTGCGCAGCGCGACGTGCAGCACGGCACGGTCTTCGGTACGGTTGATTTTCTCGCCGGAGAACATCGATTTGATGGCGCCTGCCAGATCGGTCTCTTTGGCCAGATCCTGCAGTTTCGCCAGCGTCTCTTCGGTAATGCGGTTTTTGGAGAAATCCACCAGCATCAGATCGTCGAAGGTTGCGGAAAACTTAGTAAAACGATCGCTATCGTTAGCGAAAAGCTCGCTGATAGTGACGTCTTTCATTTCATCAAAGTGTTTCTGTAGCGCCTGCCAGGCAGATGTCTGCGTTGGGTTGATGTTTTTCATGAGCAATACTCTTCTGATTTGAGAATTGTGACTGCGGTCGATTGTAGCGCCGGAGGCAAAAAATTGTGATGATTTTTGTGTTATGCCGTTGACGCGCGTCAGGAACAGGGTCAGATCAGGGTAAAAAACCACTACCAGTATAGACATAAACGCGGGCAAAACGTCCCGCGACAGCGCGCGCGGGGATCCGGCCACGGGCGGCGGCCCGCCGGAGTGCGGCCGGGCTCATCATAAGGCTTTTTGCTGTTAATCGCCCGCGCATGAAAAATCCGCATAACCGCAGCGTTGACATACCCCCTCCGAAGCCTTTATATAGCTGCACTGCCTGCGTATTACCAGGTATGTATTGCTCGCGCATTTCACGCTACAGCGAAAGGGTATTGCAGGGGGTATCGTGACCAGCACCCCAGGCAAAGTGAAAGACGTCGGTAATTGCCAGAAGAGGTGCGTTGCCCAGGTAACCGTATTGGAGGAACCAGTCCGGGGAAAATACGTGAGGGGGAGCAACGCCGAGGTGAAAGAGCGTCTGGTACGTTCATCACCGGCCACAGGGGCTGAATCCCCTGGGTTGTCACCAGAAACGTTCGCAGTCGGGCGTTTCATACTCAGGAACTGACGCAAAGGTCGGGGAACGGGTCTACAAGGTGGAGCACTTCTGGGTGACATCGTAGCTGTTTATCCCTCTGCGCCCACCCTGTTTTTCGCTCTTCCCTTGTGCCATGGCTGAATAATTTGGCCTGGCTTATTAAGACATTTTATGACTGTTAGGCTGGTCCAGCCCAAACCCAATCAGGAATCGTTTTAATAAGTCAGGCCCCCCTGACACGAGGTTGTTATGACAGATTTAGTTGTAGCCAAATTCGGCGGCACCAGCGTTGCCGATTTCGATGCCATGAACCGCAGCGTTGACGTTGCGCTGATTGATGAAAATACCCGTGTAGTGGTGCTGTCTGCCTCTGCGGGTGTAACCAATCTTCTGGTTGCGTTAGCCGACGGGCTGGAGCCCACCGAGCGTTTCGATAAGCTTGAGGCGCTACGCCAGATTCAGTTCAATATTCTCGAACGCCTGCGCTATCCCAACGTGATTCGTGAAGAGATCGAGCGTCTGCTGGAGAACATCACCACCCTGGCGGAAGCCGCGGCGCTGGCAAGCTCGACGGCGCTGACCGATGAGCTGGTCAGCCACGGCGAACTGATGTCTACCCTGCTGTTTGTCGAAATCCTGCGCGAGCGCGGCATTGCCGCCCAGTGGTTTGACGTGCGTAAAGTGATGCGCACCAGCGATCGCTTCGGCCGCGCCGAGCCCGATATCGCCGCCCTGGCTGAGCTAACCCAGCTGCAGCTGACGCCGCGCCTTACCGAAGGTCTGGTCGTTACCCAGGGCTTTATCGGTAGCGAAGCCAAAGGCCGCACCACCACCCTCGGCCGCGGAGGCAGTGATTACACCGCCGCCCTGCTGGGTGAAGCCCTTAACGCCAGCCGCGTCGATATCTGGACCGACGTCCCGGGCATCTACACCACCGACCCGCGCGTTGCCCCGGCGGCAAAACGGATCGACGTTATCGCCTTTGCCGAAGCAGCCGAAATGGCGACGTTTGGCGCCAAGGTGCTGCACCCGGCGACGCTGCTTCCCGCGGTACGTAGCGATATTCCGGTCTTCGTGGGCTCCAGCAAAGAGCCGAAAGCCGGCGGCACCCTGGTGTGTAATAAAACCGAACACCCGCCGCTGTTCCGCGCGCTGGCGCTGCGCCGCCGCCAGACCCTGCTGACCCTGCACAGCCTGAATATGCTGCACTCCCGCGGCTTCCTCGCCGAAGTGTTCGGTATTCTGGCGCGCCATAATATCTCCGTGGATCTGATCACCACCTCAGAAGTCAGCATTGCCCTGACCATGGATACCACCGGCTCAACCTCCGCCACCGATACCCTGCTCACCCAGGCGCTGCTCACCGAGCTCTCCTCCCTGTGCCGCGTAGAGGTGGAGCAGGATCTGGCGCTGGTCGCCCTGATCGGCAACGATCTTTCGCGCGCCTGCGGCGTCGGCAAAGAGGTCTTCGGCGTGCTGGAGCCGTTCAACATTCGCATGATCTGCTACGGTGCATCCAGCCATAACCTCTGCTTCCTGGTGCCGGGCGCCGATGCTGAGAAGGTCGTGCAGAAGCTGCATCATAATTTGTTTGAATAATATTCCTCCACGCGATAAATATTACCTATAGCCGGGCTCGAACCCGGCTTTTTTATAACTATATCAACACAACCTACTCGCCATCGTTCGGGCAGCGGGCGCACAGCCGGCCTGGAAGATGACGAGCCAATGGCAAGGAAAACAACATGCTCGCTATGCTGACACGGCTGTTCCCGCTCTGGGCGCTGCTGCTCTCCGTTCTGGCCTATTACACGCCGGCCACCTTTACCCCCATCGGCCCCTGGGTCACCACCCTGCTGATGCTCATCATGTTCGGGATGGGCGTCCACCTGAAGCTGGACGACTTTAAGCGCGTGCTGTCGCGCCCGGCGCCGGTTGCGGCGGGGATTTTTCTGCACTACCTGGTGATGCCGCTCGCCGCCTGGGCGCTGGCGCTGCTGTTCCGCATGCCGCCGGAGCTGTCGGCCGGGATGGTGCTGGTGGGCAGCGTTGCCAGCGGAACGGCGTCTAACGTGATGATCTACCTGGCGAAAGGCGATGTGGCGCTCTCGGTCACCATCTCTTCCGTCTCCACGCTGGTTGGCGTGGTGGCAACGCCGCTGCTGACGCGCCTGTACGTCGATGCGCATATTCAGGTCGACGTGGCGGGTATGCTGCTCAGCATCCTGCAAATCGTGGTTATCCCGATTGCGCTGGGGCTGATTATTCACCACCTGCTGCCGAAGGTGGTCAGGGCGGTCGAGCCGTTCCTGCCCGCGTTTTCCATGCTCTGCATTCTGGCGATCATCAGCGCCGTCGTCGCCGGCTCCGCTTCGCACATCGCCTCCGTAGGCCTGGTGGTGATTGTCGCGGTGATCCTGCATAACGCCATCGGGCTGCTCGGCGGCTACTGGGGCGGGCGTCTGTTTGGCTTTGATGAGTCGACCTGCCGCACGCTGGCCATTGAGGTGGGGATGCAAAACTCAGGACTGGCGGCGGCGCTGGGGAAAATCTACTTCGGTCCTCTTGCCGCCCTGCCCGGCGCGCTGTTCTCGGTCTGGCACAACCTTTCCGGGTCGCTGCTGGCCGGCTACTGGTCCGCTAAGCCTACCGGGAAGAAAGAGAAGTAACGCCCTGCCTTCACCGCCCGGACAGGCCGCTCTCCGCGCCTGTCCGGGCGTTTTCCCGTCCTCACGGTATCCAGACTGTCAGTCAACCCGGTATTGCCGTACACTGAATTATCGGCTGACTGAGGGTTCTACTATGGCACTTCCCCGCATTACGCAACAAGATATGACCGAACGCGAGCAGCGCGAGCTGAAAACGCTGCTTGACCGGGCGAGAATCGCGCACGGCCGTCTGCTGACTAACGCAGAAACCAACGCCGTAAAAAAAGAGTACATTGATAAGCTGATGATGCTGCGCGAAGCTGAGGCAAAAAAGGCCCGCCAGTTAAAGAAAAAGCAGGCCTATAAACCCGACAGCGACGCGTCATTCTCCTGGTCGGCGAGCACGCCGACGCGCGGCAGGCGCTAACGCCCCTTCTTTTTACGTCCCGGCTGGTTAAAACGTTTGCCGTTTGCCGCCGGGCGTCCTTTCTCGCTGCTCTTTTCCACGTTCACCACCGGGCGCTTGATGCCCGCCGTTTTCGGCTTCGCTTTCGCCTTCGGTTTGGCCTCAGAGGAGGAGTTCTCAATCAACTTAAACAGCGCAACCAGCTCATCATCCGTCAGGTCGCGCCACTCGCCGAGGGGTAATCCCGACAGGCCGATATTCATAATTCGCGTGCGCTCAAGCTTCATGACCTCGTAGCCAAAGTGTTCGCACATCCGGCGAATCTGCCGGTTAAGCCCCTGAACCAGGGTAATGCGGAAGACGAACGGCGCTTCTTTTCTCACCTTGCACTTCTTCGTCACCGTGCCGAGAATCGGTACGCCCGCCCCCAGTCCGCGCACGAACTCGTCGGTCACCGGCTTATCGACGGTCACCAGGTACTCTTTTTCGTGGTCGTTACCGGCACGCAGGATTTTATTCACCAGATCGCCATGGTTGGTCAGGAAGATCAGCCCCTGAGAGTCCTTATCCAGTCGGCCGATCGGGAAAACGCGCTTGCTGTGGTTCACAAAATCGACGATGTTGTCTCGCTCGCTGTCCTCGGTGGTGCTGACGATCCCCACCGGTTTATTCAGCGCGATAAACACCAGATCTTCCGCCTCACGCGGCTCAATCAGCTGGCCGTTAACCTTCACGACATCGCCCGGGGCAACCTGATCGCCAATGGTCGCACGCTTGCCGTTGATGAAAACGTTGCCTTGTTCAATGTAGCGATCCGCCTCGCGACGCGAGCAAATGCCGCTTTCACTGATGTATTTATTGAGTCGGGTTGATGAGTCGGGCAGCATAACGTCTCCTAAAAACACTTCATCCTTCAAGTTGTCTCCGTATTGGCCACGCTCACGCATCCCGACCGCATAGATTGCTATGCTGCCGACGCTCGCTCTCCTGCCGCCTCGATAAAACTTGAATGCTTTTATGTGTAAAACGAGAAATATACCTCAGCCGGCGGGCAATCGAAAATAATCGCGCGCCGGCACCCGGACGCTAAGTGTGATCTGCCGCGTCTTTCGACACAAAAGTGTCCAGCGAAACCCTCTGCAACTTTGTCCGGCGAAAATAAACAGAATCAAGCGATTAGATAATCTGGCACAAAGGTGCCGTCAGCCGGCGGGCTGACAATCAAATGTGCAATATAAACGCCCGGCATAGCGCAATGAAATGGGGGAAAATTGCTTTGTAGTCGGCCGCTGATGGGGTTATATCAGATCAAGGCAGCAACAACGTGATTTGCACAAATGTGCAGGAGCCCGCAGATGACCAGCGAAAATAGCGACGATATCCGCTTAATCGTGAAAATTGCCCAGCTCTACTACGAGCAGGACATGACCCAGGCGCAGATCGCCCGCGAGCTGGGTATTTACCGCACCACGATCAGCCGTCTGCTAAAACGCGGCCGCGAGCAGGGTATCGTCACTATCGCCATCAACTATGACTACAACGAAAACCTGTGGCTGGAGCAGCAGCTGAAGCAAAAATTTGCCCTCAAGGAAGCGGTGGTGGCTTCCTGCAGCTCGGCGCAGGAGGAGGACCAGCTCAATACCATCGGTCAGCACGGCGCTCAGCTGGTCGATCGGCTGCTGGAGCCCGGCGATATCATCGGCTTTTCCTGGGGACGCGCGGTGCGGGCGCTGGTCGAAACCCTGCCGCAGGCCAGCCAGTCGCGCCAGGCGATCTGCGTGCCGATTATCGGCGGCCCCTCCGGTAAGCTGGAGAGCCGCTACCACGTCAATACCCTGACCTATAGCGCGGCGGCGAAGCTGAAGGCCGAGTCGCACCTCGCCGACTTCCCGGCGCTGCTGGAAAATACCCTGATCCGCAACGGCATCATGCAGTCCAGGCACTTTCAGACCATCTCATCCTACTGGGACAATCTGGATGTTGCGCTGGTCGGGATCGGCTCACCGGCAATCCGCGACGGCGCGAACTGGCACGCATTTTACGGCAGCGAAGAGAGCGACGATCTCAACGCCCGCCACGTCGCCGGCGATATTTGCTCGCGCTTTTACGATATTAACGGCGGGATCGTTGAAACTAATATGAACGAAAAAACGCTCTCTATTGATATCGCCAGGCTCAAGCACGCGCGCTATTCGGTGGGCATCGCCATCGGCGAAGAAAAATATAGCGGGATCCTCGGCGCCCTGAACGGTGGATATATTAATTGTCTGGTGACTAACCGAGAAACGGCTGAGCTATTGCTGAAATAAAATAAGAATATCCATTCCCGCAGCTCGCGCTGCGCGGACTCCCTTTATCTAAAAAACGAGAAGACGATAATGAAAACATGGCTAAACCTCAAAGATAAAATAATTATTGTCACCGGCGGCGCCTCCGGAATCGGCCTGGCCATCGTCGATGAATTAATTGAGCAAGGCGCTAACGTGCAAATGACGGATATTCACGGCGGCGACAAATATCGTAACGGTGAGAACTATAGGTTCTGGCCCACCGATATTTCCCGCGCCGACGAGGTGAACCACAGCGTCGAGCAAATTATTCAGCGCTGCGGACGTATTGACGGCCTGGTGAATAACGCCGGGGTTAATTTCCCCCGCCTGTTAGTGGATGAAAAGGCGCCCGCCGGCCGCTATGAGCTGAACGAAGCGGCCTTTGAGAAAATGGTCAACATTAACCAAAAAGGCGTCTTTTTAATGTCCCAGGCGGTCGCCCGGCAGATGGTGAAGCAGCGCGAAGGGGCGATCGTTAACGTTTCGTCAGAAAGCGGGCTGGAAGGCTCGGAGGGCCAGAGCTGCTATGCGGCCACCAAGGCGGCGCTGAATAGCTTCACCCGCTCATGGTCGAAGGAGCTGGGCAAACACGGTATCCGCGTGGTGGGCGTCGCGCCGGGCATTCTGGAAAAAACCGGACTGCGCACGCCGGAGTATGAAGAAGCGCTGGCCTGGACCCGCGGCATCAGCGTTGAACAGCTGCGCGAGGGCTATAGCAAAAACGCCATTCCCATCGGCCGCTCCGGGCGCCTGAGCGAGGTTGCAGACTACGTTTGCTACCTGCTGTCAGAGCGCGCGAGCTATATAACCGGAGTAACCACTAACATCGCTGGCGGTAAAACCCGCGGTTAAGGAGATCCTATGGTCAACGCTATTTTTTGCGCTCACGGCCAGCTTGCCTGCGCCATGCTGGACTCCGTTCGTATGGTCTATGGCGACGTCAACGTCAGCGCCGTGGAGTTTGTCCCGGGAGAAAATGCCGGCGACATCGCCGCTAAGCTGGAAGAGTTAGTAAGCACTCACAGCAATGATGAGTGGCTGATTGCCGTCGATTTACAGTGCGGCAGCCCGTGGAATGCCGCCGCAGGGCTGGCGATGAAAAATCCGCTGCTGCGGGTGATCAGCGGCCTCTCTTTGCCGCTGGCGCTGGAACTGGTGGATAACCAGCAGGCCATGACCGCCGACGCCCTGTGCGACCATTTGACCGCGATTGCCAGCCAGTGCTGCGTGGTCTGGCGGCTCCCGCAAACCGTTGAGGAGGATTTCTGATGAACATTACGCTCGCCCGCATCGATGACCGGCTTATCCATGGCCAGGTGACCACCGTCTGGTCCAAAGTGGCCAACGCTCAGCGCATTATTATCTGCAACGACGATGTTTATAACGACGAAGTGCGCCGGACCCTGCTTCGCCAGGCCGCACCGCCGGGGATGAAGGTCAACGTCGTGAATATCGAAAAAGCGGTTGCCGTTTATCATAATCCACAATATCAAAATGAATCCGTTTTTTATTTATTTACCAATCCACAAGATGTTTTAACGATGGTGCAGCAGGGGGTCAAAATAGCCACGCTAAATATCGGCGGCATGGCCTGGCGACCGGGCAAGAAACAGCTCACCAAAGCCGTTTCATTAGATCAAACGGATAT
Source organism: Klebsiella sp. Ech2A (assembly GCF_030078455.1). Lineage (NCBI taxonomy): Bacteria > Pseudomonadati > Pseudomonadota > Gammaproteobacteria > Enterobacterales > Enterobacteriaceae > Klebsiella > Klebsiella sp. Ech2A. The sequence continues at coordinate 53,602 of NZ_JAQGFU010000009.1, forward strand.
TGATGCATTTCGCCAGCTGGACCAGCTCGGCGTTATTCTGGACTTACGCGTGGTGGCCTCCGATCCATCCATTAATATTCTCGACAAGCTCGCTCAGCAGTCCGTTACAGAATAAAAAACGCCTGTTTACTGCCCGTCCGTGGCGCAGGCATTGCGGCGAAAATAAATAAATCACCGTCAGCATAAATAACCACGTGACTGGTATATGTGCCGTAACCGGCAGGGTTCCCTACACTTTAAAGGTTATAATTATGGAAATTAGTACCCTACAAATAATAGCCATATTTATTTTTTCCTGTATTGCCGGAATGGGCAGCGTGCTGGATGAATTCCAGACCCACCGCCCGTTAATCGCCTGTACGGTGATTGGTCTGATTCTCGGTGATTTAAAAATCGGAATTATGCTCGGCGGCACGCTGGAGCTGATTGCCCTCGGCTGGATGAACGTCGGCGCGGCGCAGTCTCCGGATTCAGCCCTGGCCAGCATCATTTCGGCCATTTTAGTCATCGTCGGCCAGCAAAGCATCGCCACCGGTATCGCCATCGCTCTGCCGGTTGCCGCAGCCGGACAGGTGCTGACCGTCTTTGCCCGCACCATCACGGTGGTCTTCCAGCACGCGGCGGATAAAGCCGCCGAAGAGGCCCGCTTTCGCACCATCGATCTGCTGCACGTCTCGGCGCTCGGCGTTCAGGCACTGCGCGTCGCCATCCCGGCGCTGGTGGTGTCGCTGTTCGTCAGCGCCGATATGGTCAGCAGCATGCTGAATGCGATCCCGGAATTCGTGACCCGCGGCCTGCAAATTGCCGGCGGTTTCATCGTCGTGGTCGGCTACGCCATGGTCCTGCGCATGATGGGCGTGAAATATCTGATGCCCTTCTTTTTCCTTGGTTTTCTTGCCGGCGGTTACCTCAACTTTAGCCTGCTGGCCTTCGGCGGCGTGGGGGTCATCATCGCGCTGATCTATATCCAGCTCAATCCGCAGTGGCGCAAGCCTGAACCCCAGGCTAGCGCCGCCTCTTCCACCGCCCTTGACCAACTTGACGACTAATGGAGCCGACCATGGAACAGAAAAAACTCACGCAAGGCGACCTGGTTAGCATGTTTCTGCGCTCCAACCTGCAGCAGGCCTCTTTTAACTTCGAACGTATTCATGGCCTGGGATTTTGCTACGACATGATCCCGGCGATCAAACGCCTCTACCCGCTGAAGGAGGATCAGGTTGCGGCCCTCAAGCGCCACCTGGTGTTCTTCAATACCACCCCCGCGGTTTGCGGCCCGGTGCTGGGCGTCACCGCCGCGATGGAAGAGGCGCGCGCCAACGGCGCGGCGATTGACGACGGCGCGATTAACGGCATCAAGGTCGGGCTGATGGGACCGCTGGCGGGGGTCGGCGACCCGCTGGTCTGGGGAACCCTGCGCCCGATTACCGCCGCGCTCGGCGCCTCGCTGGCGCTCTCCGGAAATATTCTTGGCCCGCTGCTGTTCTTCTTTATTTTCAACGCGGTACGTCTGGCCATGAAGTGGTACGGGCTGCAGCTTGGCTTTCGCAAAGGGGTCAATATCGTCAGCGATATGGGCGGCAACCTGCTGCAAAAGCTCACCGAAGGCGCCTCAATCCTCGGCCTGTTTGTGATGGGCGTGCTGGTGACGAAGTGGACCACCATCAACGTACCGCTGGTGGTCTCCCAAACTCCGGGCGCTGACGGCGCCACCGTCACCATGACCGTGCAGAACATCCTCGACCAGCTTTGCCCTGGCCTGCTGGCCCTGGGGCTGACGCTGCTGATGGTGCGCCTGCTCAATAAGAAGGTGAACCCGGTCTGGCTCATTTTCGCCCTGTTCGGCCTCGGGATTATCGGTAACGCGCTGGGCTTCCTGTCCTGATCTTTCGCCCCGGCGCTACCGTCGGGGCGGCTTCAATAAACTAACCCCGCAAGAGTAAGGGGATGAGGTGGTAAACATGAAAACTACGGCTCTACGTCTGTATGGCAAACGCGATCTGCGCCTGGAAACTTTCGAACTCCCGCCGATGGGGGATGATGAAATTCTCGCCCGGGTGGTCACCGACAGCCTGTGCCTCTCCTCATGGAAAGAGGCCAATCAGGGCGAAGATCACAAAAAGGTCCCGGACGACGTTGCGCTCAATCCGATCGTCATCGGGCATGAGTTTTGCGGCGAAATCCTCGCGGTCGGCAAAAAGTGGCAGCACAAATTCCACCCCGGCCAGCGCTACGTGATTCAGGCCAACCTGCAGCTGCCGGATCGCCCGGATTGTCCCGGCTACTCCTTCCAGTGGATCGGCGGCGAAGCCACCCACGTGGTGATCCCCGACGAGGTGATGACCCAGGACTGCCTGCTCCCCTGGGAGGGCGATACCTGGTTTGAAGGCTCGCTGGTTGAGCCGCTCTCCTGCGTTATTGGCGCCTTCAACGCCAACTATCACCTGCAGGAAGGCACCTATAACCATACGATGGGCATCCGGCCGCAGGGGCGCACCCTGATCCTCGGCGGCACCGGCCCGATGGGCCTGCTGGCCATTGACTATGCCCTGCACGGCCCGATCAACCCCTCTCTGCTGGTGGTCACCGACACCAATAAGCCCAAGCTGAGCTACGCCCGTCGGCACTATCCTTCAGAGCCGCAAACCCTGATCCACTACCTCGACGGCCATGACGCCAGCCGGGAGACGCTGATGGCGCTGACCGGCGGCCACGGGTTTGACGATATTTTCGTTTTCGTACCGAAAGAGGAGCTGATTACCCTGGCCTCCTCGCTGCTGGCCGCCGATGGCTGCCTGAACTTCTTCGCCGGCCCGCAGGATAAACAGTTTAGCGCGCCGGTTAACTTTTACGACGTCCACTACGCCTTTACCCACTACGTCGGCACCTCCGGGGGCAACACTGACGATATGCGCGCCGCCGTGGCGCTGATGCAGGAGAAAAAGGTGCAGACGGCGAAGGTGGTGACCCATATTCTTGGGCTCAACGCCGCGGGCGAAACCACCCTCGATTTACCGGCCGTCGGCGGCGGCAAGAAGCTGGTTTATACCGGAAAATCGATCCCGCTGACGCCGCTGGGCAGCATTGCCGATCCGGCGCTGGCGGCAATTATGGAGCGCCATCACGGGATCTGGTCCGGCGAAGCCGAGCAGTATCTGCTGGCCAACGCGGAGGATATTACCCATGATTAATCGCGATACTCAGCTCTGCATGTCGCTGGCCAGCCGCCCGGGCAACTTCGGCACCCGTTTTCATAACTACCTCTATGAAAAGCTGGGGCTAAACTACATCTACAAAGCCTTTACGACGCAGGATATTGCGGCGGCGGTACAAGGCGTTCGGGCGTTGGGCATTCGCGGCTGCGCGGTATCCATGCCGTTCAAAGAGAGCTGCATGCCGTTTCTCGACGCTATCGACCCTTCTGCAAAGGTGATTGATTCAGTCAATACCATCGTCAACGATAGCGGCAGGCTGACCGGCCTCAACACCGACTATATCGCGGTGAAAAGCCTGATCGACAGCCACAGTCTGGCGCGCACGGCGAAGGTGATGATTCAGGGAAGCGGCGGCATGGCGAAGGCGGTCATCGCCGCGTTTCGCGACGCTGGCTTCCGCGATGTCATTATCGCCGCCCGCAATCGCGATAGCGGCCTGGCGCTGGCAAAACAGTACGGCTTCCAGTGGCAGCCGCAGCCTGAGGGGATCGCGGCGGCTATCCTGGTCAACGTCACCCCTCTCGGCATGGCGGGCGGAGAGTACGCCGAGACGCTGGCCTTCAGCCAGGCCATGGTCGAGGGTGCCGACGTGGTGTTTGACGTGGTGGCCCTGCCGCCGGAGACGCCGCTGATCCGCCTGGCGCAGCGGCTGGATAAACGCACCATCAGCGGCGCGGAGGTGATTGCCCTGCAGGCGGTAGAGCAGTTTGTGCTGTACACCGGCGTGCGCCCGGACGAGGCGCTGATTAACGAAGCGGCGGCGTTTGCCCGCGCGGGCTAAACGCCCGCATCGTCAGGAGATACTCGGGCCGTGATGCGCAGGTTGCGGCGGCGTGGCGTGCCGCAACCTGACAACATCGTGAGCCACGTCAGCGAGCGCAGGGGCAAGCGGTGGTAGGATCGCCAGCCGACTTTGTCATTATGGCCAGACCATAGACGTTCAGGCGCAGCGGCGCGTTTTGCGGCGCAGCCACCGCGCAAACGGCCTGAATGACGGTGGTTATCACGGAGAAAAGATGGAACTACTGCTACTGAGTAACTCAACCCTGCCCGGCAAGGCATGGCTGGAACATGCGCTGCCGGTCATTTCCGGGCAGCTGAACGGCCGCCGTTCGGCGGTGTTTATCCCCTTCGCCGGCGTCACGCAGACCTGGGATGATTACACGGCAAAAACCGCCGCGGTCTTTGCCCCTCTGGGCGTGAGCGTCACGGGCATTCACAGCGTCGCGGATCCCATCGCGGCGATTGAGACCGCCGACGTGGTCATCGTCGGCGGCGGTAATACCTTCCAACTGCTCAAAGAGTGCCGCACGCGCGGCCTGCTGGCGCCAATCGTTGACGTGGTCAGGCGCGGCGCGCTGTATATCGGCTGGAGCGCCGGCGCCAATCTCGCCTGCCCGACCATCCGCACCACCAACGATATGCCGATCGTTGACCCGCAGGGGTTTGACGCCCTGGGGCTGTTCCCGCTGCAGATTAACCCCCACTTCACCAACGCCCTGCCGGAAGGACACCAGGGCGAAACCCGCGAACAGCGGATCCGCGAGCTGCTGGTAGTGGCGCCGGAGCTGGTGATTATCGGTTTACCGGAAGGAAACTGGATTCAGGTTGCGCAGGGACATGCCACCCTCGGCGGCCCGAACCCAACGCTGGTGTTTACTGCCGGAAAAGAAGCGGTTCCCGTCGCCGCCGGCCACCGGTTTTAACCGCCTTCCCTCTCTCCCCGCCGGGGAGAGTCGCGGGCCAGGCTAGCGCAGCGCCTGCGGGGTTTTCCCGCGGCGCTGCGGTCGGCAGCGGCCTTAGCGCTTAATAATCATCCCGCTCGTCATCTTCGTCCGGCTGCTCCATCACGCTGTAGGCGACCGAACAGAACAGCGAGTTGAGACGCTTCATATCGCCCAGCAGCCCCAGATGCAGCGAGCTGGTTTCAATGCTCTGCACGTTCTGCTGGTGCAGGCGATCGACGTGCGCGTGCGCGTAGCGGCGGTTCATGATGCGGAAACGGTGCTTGTTGCGGCGCAGGCGCCGGGCGCTCGGGACGTCGCTGGAGAAGAAGACCGACATCGCCAGCTGGAGGTTGCTCAGCAGCTGATCGTACAGGCCGTCGAGCTCCTTCAACCCTTCAACGGAGAAGGCCCGCCGCGCGGCCAGCGACTTATCGGCAATTTCGCTGCCCATTCTCTCCACGATATCGGAAGCCTGCTCGAGGTTGAGCGCCATTTCGATAATCTCCGCCCAGCGGCGTGACTCTTCTTCGGCGAGCTCGTCTTTCGGCATCCGCGCCAGATAGAGCTTGATGGCGGTATAGAGCACGTTGATGTCGTCCGCCAGCCGACGCAACGCCTTCTCTTCCCGCGGCTCGCCGTGCATCACCTTGCGCAGGCCGTCCAGCATCTGCTCCATGGCGTCGCCAATGCGTAGCGTCTCACGCGCGGCGTTGGCCAACGCCAGGGCCGGCGTATCCAGCGCCGAGGGATCCAGATGCTTCGGCTTCAGGTGCAGGTCCTGCTCGGGCTCTTCCTGAATCAGGCGCCGGCAGAGCCGGGCCATCGGCTCGGCAAACGGCACCATTGCCACGCAGCGAATCAGGTTGTAGAAGACGTGGAAGTAAATCACCAGCTCCGCTTCCGGCAGCGGCAGCCTGTGCATCGTATCGGCCAGCAGGTGGACAAACGGCAGGATGATCAGGCTGCCCACCAGCTTGAACAGCAGGCTGCCCAGCGCGACGCGGCGCGCGGCGGCGTTGGCGGCGCTGTTGTTGATCATCGCCAGGATCCCGGAGCCGAGGTTCGCGCCGATAACCAGGCACAGCGCGACCGGGAACGAAATTACGCCGGTGGAGGTGAGCGTGGCGGTTAGCAGCACCGCCGCGAGGCTGGAGTAGCTCACTATTGCGAACATGGCGCCAATCAGCGCATCCAGCATGATATCGCCGGTCAGCGAGGCGAATATCACCTGCACGCCGTTGGCCTGGGTGATGGGGTGCACCGCCTGTACGATCAGCTCCAGCGCCAGTAAAATCAGCCCCAGCCCGATACCAACCCGCCCCAGCTGGCCCGCGCGGGTCTGCTTGCGGCCAAGAAAGAAAATCACGCCGATAAAAATCAGCAGCGGCGAGAGCCATGAGAGGTCGAAGGTCAGCACCCTCGCCATCAGCGCGGTCCCCACGTCGGCGCCCAGCACAATCACCAGCGCCGGGGCCAGCGCGACCAGGTCCTGGGCGACAAACGAGGTCACCAGCATGGTGGTAGCGTTGCTGCTCTGGACCAGAGCCGTAACGCCAATACCGGCGCAGAAGGCGAGCGGCTTTTTCTCAACGCTACTGCTGAGAACGGATCGCAGGCGCGCGCCATAGACGCGCATCACGCCGGTACGAACGATATGGGTGCCCCAAACCAGCAGAGCGACGGCAGAAAGCAGGTGCAGCAAAGTTAACACGGATTCTTGTTCTCCTTATTACCCGACGGATAACGACGGATAGCCCCGTCGGGAATTCCCCCGGCGGCGCTACGCTTAGCCGGGCTACATAGTCCGGGCGTTCTGAATCAATACTCCAGTATAAGGGTTTAGCCGCAATAAAGAGACAGGGCGCCCTCGGAGCGCCCTGTAAGTTGTAAGATAAGATGACAGATTTGTGACAGACTGTGGTCTAGTCCGCGTCGTAGCCCAGATTCGGCGCCAGCCAGCGCTCAACTTCCTCAGGAGTCATTCCTTTGCGCCGCGCGTAATCCTCAACCTGATCGCGCTGGATCTGCGCCACCGCGTAGTACTTGCTGTCCGGATGGCTGAAGTACCAGCCGGAGACCGAGGCGCCCGGCCACATGGCGAACGATTCGGTCAGCTGCATGCCGGTATGCGCCTCCACGTCCAGCAGCTCCCAGATCACACCTTTTTCGGTATGCTCCGGGCAGGCCGGATAGCCCGGCGCCGGGCGAATCCCCTGATAGTTCTCGCGGATCAGCTCCTCGTTGCTCAGATTCTCGTTCGCGGCATAGCCCCAGTAAACCTTACGCACCCGCTCGTGCAGATATTCCGCAAACGCTTCGGCCAGACGGTCGGCGATCGCTTTGACCATGATTTTATTGTAATCATCGTGCTGAGCGTCAAAGGCCTCGGCCAGCGCGTCCTCTTCCAGCCCGCCGGTCACCGCGAATGCGCCAAGATAGTCGGCCTTGCCGCTCAGCTTCGGCGCGACAAAATCGGCGAGGCAGTAGTTGGCAAATCCGACCTTCTCGGTCTGCTGGCGCAGGTGATGGCTGACGGTCAGAACGTGGGTGCGCGTCTCGTCGCGGTAGATTTCGATGTCGTCGCCAACGCGGTTAGCCGGGAATAACCCCACCACCCCGCGCGGGTTCAGCGACTTCTCGGCGCTCAGCTTATCTAGCAGGTCGTTGGCATCTTTAAACAGCCGCTGCGCCTCTTCGCCCACCACTTCATCCTCGAGGATACGCGGATATTTCCCGGCCAGCGACCAGGTCATAAAGAACGGCGTCCAGTCGATATAGTTACGCAGCGTTTCGATGCTGGCTTCGACCTCCTGCACGCCGAGGCGATGGGCCACCGGCGGCGTATAGCTCTCCCAGTCAAACGCCAGGTCGTTATCCCGGGCGGCCTCCAGGGTGACCGGCGGAGTGCGCGGCTTCTTGCGCCCATGCTGAATACGCACGGTTTCGTACTCTTTACGCGTGCGGGCAACGAAGTCATCGCGCTGGGTGTCGGAAAGCAGCGCCGCCACGACGCCAACGGTACGCGAGGCGTTCTGCACGTAGACCGTCGGGCCGCTGTAGTTCTGCTCGATTTTGACCGCCGTATGCGCTTTGGAGGTGGTCGCGCCGCCAATCAGCAGCGGCAGGGTAAAGCCCTGGCGCTCCATCTCTTTCGCCACGTTGACCATTTCATCCAGCGACGGGGTGATCAGCCCGGAGAGGCCGATCAGGTCGGCATTCACTTCACGGGCGGTTTTGAGAATTTTATCCGCCGGAACCATCACCCCAAGATCGATGATTTCGTAGTTATTACACTGCAGCACCACGCCGACGATGTTTTTACCGATGTCGTGCACGTCGCCTTTGACGGTGGCGATCACCATCTTGCCGTTGCTGGAACCCTTCTCTTTGCTGGCCTCAATATAGGGCTCGAGGTAGGCCACCGCCTGCTTCATCACGCGGGCCGATTTCACCACCTGCGGGAGGAACATTTTGCCCTCGCCGAACAGGTCGCCCACCACGTTCATGCCGTCCATCAGCGGGCCTTCAATCACCTCGATGGGGCGGGTCGACTGCTGACGCGCCTCTTCGGTGTCCAGCTCGATAAATTCGGTGATCCCTTTCACCAGCGAGTATTCAAGACGCTTTTTAACGTCCCAGCTGCGCCATTCCGCCTGCTGGGCGTTGGCGGAGTCGTCCGTTTTGCTGCCGCGATATTTTTCCGCCAGCTCCAGCAGGCGATCGGTGCCCTCGGCGTGACGGTTGAGGATCACGTCTTCGACGGCATCGCGCAGCTCGGCGGGCAGGTCGTCATAAATCGCCAGCTGCCCGGCGTTCACAATCCCCATGTCCATGCCGTTACGAATGGCGTAGTACAGGAAGACGGCATGAATCGCCTCGCGGACCGGATCGTTGCCGCGGAAGGAGAACGAGACGTTGGAGACGCCGCCGGAAATCAGCGCATGCGGCAGCTCGCGTTTGATATCTTCACAGGCGCCGATAAAGTCCTGCGCATAGTTGTTGTGCTCTTCAATACCGGTCGCCACCGCGAAGATATTGGGGTCGAAGATAATATCTTCCGGCGGGAAGCCCACCTCTTCGGTCAGAATTTTGTACGCCCGGCGGCAAATCTCGATTTTGCGCGCGCGCGTATCGGCCTGGCCCTGCTCGTCGAAGGCCATCACCACCACGGCGGCGCCGTAGCGGCGCACTTTTTTAGCGTGATGGATAAATGGTTCGATCCCCTCTTTCATTGAGATAGAGTTGACGATGCCTTTGCCCTGAATGCACTTCAGGCCTTTTTCGATGACTTCCCACTTCGAGGAGTCGATCATGATCGGCACGCGGGCAATATCGGGCTCACCGGCAATCAGGTTGAGGAAACGCACCATCGCCGCTTCCGCGTCGAGCATCCCCTCATCCATGTTGATATCGATAATCTGCGCGCCGCTCTCGACCTGCTGGCGGGCAACGTCCAGCGCTTCATTATATTTTTCTTCTTTAATCAGCCGCTTGAACTTCGCAGAGCCGGTCACGTTGGTCCGTTCGCCGACGTTAACAAACAGGCTGTCATCGCCGATATTCAGCGGCTCGAGGCCGGCAAGGCGGCAGGCCACCGGGATTTCCGGCAGCGCGCGCGGCGCCAGCCCGGCAACGGCGCGCGACATGGCCGCGATATGCTCCGGCGTCGTACCGCAGCAGCCGCCGACAATATTCAGGAACCCTGATTCAGCCCATTCGCGAATTTGCGCGGCCATGGTATCGGCATCCAGATCGTATTCACCAAAGGCGTTCGGCAGGCCCGCGTTGGGGTGCGCGGTGACGTAGCATTCGGCGATGCGCGAGAGCTCCTGCACGTACTGGCGCAGCTCATCCGGGCCCAGGGCACAGTTGAGGCCGAAGGTGAGCGCATCGGCGTGGCGCAGCGAGTTGTAAAAGGCTTCGGTGGTCTGCCCGGAGAGCGTACGCCCGGAGGCATCGGTGATGGTGCCGGAAATCATGATCGGCAGATCGACGCCCAGCGCCTCAAGCTCCTCTTTAACCGCAAAGATTGCCGCTTTGGCGTTGAGGGTGTCGAATACCGTCTCAATCATAATCAGGTCGACGCCCCCTTCCACCAGCGCCTTCGTTGACTCACGGTAGGCTTCCACCAGCCCGTCGAAGGTGATGTTGCGGTAGGCCGGGTCGTTAACGTCAGGAGAGATAGAGGCGGTGCGGTTAGTCGGGCCGAGGACCCCCGCGACGAAGCGCGGCTTTTCCGGCGTGCGGGCGGTCCACGCGTCAGCGCTGGCGCGCGCCAGCTGCGCCGCGGCAAAGTTGATTTCCGCCGACAGGGATTCCATCTGGTAATCCGCCATCGCGATCGTCGTCGAGTTAAAGGTGTTGGTCTCAATGATGTCCGCGCCGGCCTCGAAATAGGCGTCGTGAATGGCGCGGATCGCGTCCGGTTTGCTGAGCACCAGCAGGTCGTTATTGCCTTTGAGGTCACAAGGCCAGTCGGCAAAGCGCGCGCCGCGGAACTCTTCTTCACTCAGACGATAGCCCTGGATCATGGTGCCCATGCCCCCATCCAGAACCAAAATACGTTTTTTTAACTGCTGATGCAGTTGCTCAACTTTGCTGCTCACACTCGCTCCCGACAACGCTCAACCAGACCGAAAAACTCAACGAACCATACTGGCATAAACCACAGGGGCGGGAAAGGGAACCGCGGGCAATATGAGACATGTTCAGCTTCACTCATCCGATCAGTCCGGTTGTGATTGCAAAATGGGCAAATAAAACGAAAACTATTTCCACGATACAGAAAAAAGGAATCTGCGATGGCTACTCCCGTTCCCGCAAAGCGCGGCAGAAAACCCGCGACGCCCGCCGCCCCTCAGGCTGGCGGACAGGTTCAGTCGCTTACCCGTGGGCTAAAGTTACTCGAATGGATTTCTGAATCGCACGGCAGCGTCGCGTTAACCGAGCTGGCGCAGCAGGCCGGCCTGCCGAACTCGACAACCCACCGCCTGCTGACGACCATGCAGCAGCTGGGCTTCGTGCGCCAGGTGGGCGATCTCGGGCACTGGTCCGTCGGCGCCCACGCTTTTGTGGTCGGCAGCAGCTTTCTACAAAGCCGCAACCTGCTGGCCATCGTGCACCCTATTCTGCGCCAGCTGATGGAGGACTCCGGCGAAACGGTCAACCTGGCGGTGCTGGATCAGGGCGACCACCAGGCGATTATCATCGACCAGGTGCAGTGTACGCAGCTGATGCGCATGTCGGCGCCGATTGGCGGCAAGCTGCCGATGCACGCCTCCGGCGCGGGTAAAGCCTTCCTGTCCCAGCTGAGCGAAGAGCAGGTCACCGGCCTTCTGCACCGCAAAGGGCTGCACGCCTACACCCACGCCACCCTGGTATCGCCGCTGCATCTGAAAGAGGACCTCGCCCAGACGCGCAAGCGCGGCTATTCGTTCGACGACGAAGAGCATGCCCTGGGCCTGCGCTGCGTCGCATCCTGCATCTATGACGAACACCGCGAACCGTTTGCCGCGATCTCCATCTCCGGGCCTATCTCGCGGATGACCGACGATCGCGTCACCGAGCTCGGCGCGCTGGCGATTAAAGCGGCCAAAGAGGTGACTCTGGCCTACGGCGGGGTTCGCTAAGATGAGCGATCTGCAGGCCCTCTGGCAGCAGCGCTATCCCGGCGCCTTCTGCTGGTCATTTGGCGATTCCCCCGCGCTGGCCGACGAGCTGGTGGCGCTGGTTATCGCCGGGAAAAAGCGCGGCACCTGCGGCTCGCTTGCCAGCTATCGGCAGGAAAATCCTCCGGTAACCCCGGGCTCGTTGCACATCGTGCTCAACGGCGCGGGCGAGCCGGCGTGCGTCATCCGCACCCTGGCGCTCAGAATTATTCGCTTTAATGAGATGACCGCGGATCTTGCCGCGCTGGAGGGTGAAGGCGATTTGAGCCTGGACTACTGGCAGCAGGCTCACCGGGCCTTCTTCGAGCGTGAAGGGAGCTGGTCGCCGGAGATGGAGCTGGTTTACGAGGAGTTCGCGCTGATCGAGGTCGCCGATGCGCCGTTGCCCTGAACCGCGAGCGAGATGACCCTGGCCTGCGGCGGTATGCGTTAATTTCCGCGAAAGCTGTATATAATATGTGCTCTTAAAACAAAAATGAGCACGCAACTATGGAAAAGGAAATCCAGGATCGCCGCCCCATCCGGGCGCGCGAGACTCGCTGGGCCACCGCCGCCGCGCGGTATCTACGCCGTAAAGGCTGTACGCCGAACGGTATCTCTCTCTTCAGTATCGCCTTTGCCGCGCTCTCCGCCCTGTGCTATCTGGCCGTGTGGCGGGTTGAGGATCAAATCGGCCAGCGGATCCTTTTTATCGCCGCCGCCGTAGGTATTCAGGGACGATTAATCTGCAACCTTCTTGACGGGATGGTCGCCGTCGAGGGCGGTCTGCGCAGCCCGGCTGGCGCCGTCTATAACGAACTTCCCGATCGCGTATCCGACACGCTGCTGCTGCTCGGCGTAGGCTACGGCCTGACGCTTTATCCGTCGGCGGTCGCGCTCGGCTGGGGCTGCGCGCTGCTGGCG